>NZ_JBYIPT010000013.1:0-69265 GCF_057707225.1 Microbacterium sp. bgisy189
CAGACGTTCACCGCACGCATCCGCGAAGACATCGCGGCAGCACGCCTGCGCGACCCCGCAGCGAGGGGTGACCTCGAGATCGCCCTGCTCTACCCGGGGCTGCACGCCATCTGGGCACACCGTGCGACGCATGCGCTGTGGCAGCGCGGCTGGCGGTTTCCCGCCCGGGCAATCAGTCAGGTGACCCGCTGGCTGACCGGCATCGAGATCCACCCCGGCGCGACGATCGGTCGCCGCTTCTTCATCGACCACGGCATGGGTGTGGTCGTCGGCGAGACCGCAGAGGTCGGTGACGACGTCATGCTGTACCACGGGGTCACCCTCGGCGGCCGCACCCGCGACGCCGGCAAGCGGCACCCCACCCTCGAAGACGGCGTGCTGGTCGGCGCGGGCGCCAAGATCCTCGGCCCCATCACGATCGGCGCCCGATCGGCGGTGGGCGCGAACGCCGTCGTCACGAAGGACTCCCCCGCAGACTCGGTGCTCATCGGCATCCCCGCCAAGGCGCGCCCCCGCCGCGCCGGTGAAGACACCCGCGCGATCCTGACGGCGCCCGAGTACTACATCTGATCAGTCGCTGCCGCCGAGCGCGGCCAGCCGCGCCTCTTCATCGGCACTGATCGCCGATTCGATGATCGGCTCGAGCGCCCCGTCCATCACCTGGTCGAGGTTGTACGCCTTGTAGCCGGTGCGGTGATCGGCGATGCGGTTCTCTGGGAAGTTGTACGTGCGGATGCGCTCGGAGCGGTCCATGCCGCGGATCTGCGAGCGACGCGCGTCGGATGCCGCGGCATCCAGTTCTTCCTGCTGCTTCGCGAGCAGGCGGGCGCGCAGCACACGCATGCCGGCCTCACGGTTCTGCAGCTGCGACTTCTCGTTCTGCATCGACACGACGATGCCCGTGGGCACATGCGTGATGCGCACCGCCGAGTCGGTCGTGTTCACCGACTGCCCACCGGGACCCGACGAACGGAAGACGTCGATCTTCAGATCGTTCGGGTCGATGTGGATCTCTTCAGGCTCATCAACCTCGGGAAAGACGAGCACGCCGGTCGTCGAGGTGTGGATGCGGCCCTGCGACTCGGTCGCCGGTACCCGCTGGACGCGGTGCACCCCACCCTCGTACTTCAGGTGCGCCCAGACGCCCTGCGCAGGATCTGTCGAGGCGCCCTTGATCGCGACCTGCACGTCCTTGTAGCCGCCCAGGTCGGATTCGTTGCGCTCGAGCAGCTCCGTCTTCCAGCCCTTCGAGGCCGCGTACTGCAGGTACATGCGCAGCAGGTCGGCCGCGAACAGCGCGGATTCGGCGCCGCCCTCCCCCGCCTTGATCTCCATGATCACGTCACGGGCGTCGTCGGGGTCCCGCGGGATGAGCAGGCGCCGCAGCTTCTCCTGCGCCGCATCCAGCCCGGCCTCGAGCACCGGCACCTCCTCGGCGAACGCGTCGTCCTCACGGGCGAGCTCACGCGCCGCCTCGAGGTCGTCACCCGCCGCGACCCACGCATCGTGGGCCGCGACGATCTTCGACAGCTCGGCGTAGCGCCGGTTGACGCGCTTGGCGCGGGCGGGATCGGCGTGCACCGCGGGGTCGAAAAGCTCCTCCTGCACCGCGCGGTGCTCGTCGATCAGCGCCTGGACCGACTCGAACACGATCAGCGGATGTTGTTCTCGTGCCCGTGGCTGTGTCCGCCGCCGTGCGAGTCGCGCGCGGGCGCCGGGATCGACTTCTGCATCTGCACGAGGAACTCGACGTTGGACTGGGTCTCCTTGAGCTTGCCCAGCACCACCTCGAGCGCCTGCTGCGGGTCGAGACCCGCGAGCGCACGACGCAGCTTCCACGTGATCTTGACCTCGTCGGACGAGAGCAGCATCTCTTCGCGACGCGTCGAGGACGCGTTCACGTCGACGGCCGGGAAGATGCGCTTGTCGGCGAGCTGACGGCTCAGGCGCAGCTCGCTGTTGCCGGTGCCCTTGAACTCCTCGAAGATGACCTCGTCCATCTTGGAACCGGTCTCCACGAGCGCGGTGGCCAGGATCGTGAGCGATCCGCCGTTCTCGATGTTGCGCGCGGCGCCGAAGAAGCGCTTGGGCGGGTACAGCGCCGACGCGTCGACGCCACCGGTGAGCACGCGGCCCGAGGTGGGCGCGGACACGTTGTAGGCGCGGCCGAGGCGGGTGATCGAGTCCAGCAGCACGACGACGTCGCGACCGAGCTCGACGAGGCGCTTGGCGCGCTCGATGGCGAGTTCAGCGACCGTCGTGTGGTCCTCAGCGGGACGGTCGAAGGTCGAGGCGACGACCTCGCCCTTGACGGTGCGCTGCATGTCGGTGACCTCTTCAGGGCGCTCGTCGACGAGCACGACCATGAGGTGGACCTCGGGGTTGTTCTGCGCGATCGCGTTCGCGATCTGCTGCAGCACGATCGTCTTGCCGGCCTTGGGCGGCGCGACGATGAGCCCGCGCTGGCCCTTGCCGATCGGGGCCACAAGGTCGATGATGCGCTGGGTCAGCTTCTCGGGCGCGGTCTCCAGGCGCAGGCGCTCCTGCGGGTAGAGCGGCGTGAGCTTGCTGAACTCGACGCGGTTGGCGGCATCGTCGACCGAGAGGCCGTTGACGGCGTCGACCTTGACGAGCGCGTTGTACTTCTGGCGGCTCGACTGCTCGCCCTCGCGCGGCTGCTTGATGGCGCCGACGACGGCGTCACCCTTGCGCAGGTTGTACTTCTTGACCTGGCCGAGGGAGACGTAGACGTCGCTCGGGCCGGGCAGGTAGCCAGTGGTACGCACGAACGCGTAGTTGTCGAGCACATCGAGCACGCCCGCGATCGGGATGAGGACGTCGTCCTCGCCGATCTCGGTCTCGAACTCGTCGTTCTGGCCCTGGCCGCGACGCTTGTTGCGCTGGCGGCCGCGGCCGGAGCCCTGCGACTGGTCGTCGTCGGCATCCGAACCACTGTTGTTGTTCTGCTGGCCGCCCTGCTGGTTGCCGCCCTGGTTCTGGCCGCCGTTCTGGGTGCCGTCACCGCCCTTGTTGCGGTTGCGGCTGCGGCTGCGCGAACGGCTGCGGCTGCGGCCGGAGCCCTCGCCGTCACCCTCACCCGCGTCGTTCTTGTCGGCGTCGGCCGTCTCGGCGCTCTTGTCGCCCTCGCCGGCCGACGGCGCGTCACCCTGGTCGTCGCCCTTCGCAGGCTCGGCCTGCTCGGCGGCTGCGTCGGCCGGAGCCGCCTCGGCTGCCGGTGCGTCGGATGCGGCGGCATCCGCGTCGACCGTCTTCTTGGCCCGGCCACGCCCCTTCTTGGCGGGCGCCTTCTCGGCGGGGGCCTCGGCCACCTCGTCGGCGGGCGCCTCGGCGGCGGGCGCGTCGGCGGGGGCTGCGTCGGCGGCGGGCGCGTCGGCGGGCTGCTCGGCGGGAGCCGGCGCGTCTTCGGCCGGAGCATCGGTGCTCTTGGCCCGGCGCGGTGCGCGCTTGCGCGGCGCCTTGGCGGGTGCGGCGTCTTCGGCCGGTGCCTCGGCGACGGGCGCGTCGGCGGCGGGCGCGTCGGCGGCGGGCGCATCAGCGGCGGGAGCCTGGTCGGTCGCGGCCGGGGCCTCGACGGCCGAAGCCTGCTGCTCGGCGCTCGCGTCGTCGCGGGCGGTGTCGTCGGTCTGGGTCTCGGAGATGGACTCCACGAGTACTCCTTCGTAAGAAACAGTGGAAACGTTCACAGCCGCACAGGCGCCGTCCACCCGGCGCCGCCCAGCCGCCGTCGGGCTCCCATGATGGAGCGCGGGTGCCGAAGCGGGGGTTATGCGGTGGTTCGCAGAATTGCGATGGAGGCCAGATTCACGTCGATGCCGTGGAACCCTCCGTATGGTCCCTCACTGTACCACCCTTGACGTCGACGGCGAGCATGAGGGCCTGCCACGGAGTGTCTGTCATCCGGCCCGCGATCTCGGCCGCGATCAGGCGCTGACCGGGGCCGTCTGCGAGCACGAGGACGCTCGGTCCCGCACCCGAAACGACCGCCGCGAGCCCTTCGGCACGCAGCGCTCGTACGAGCGCGTCGGTCGCCGGCATCGCGGCGGCGCGGTACGACTGGTGCAGCTTGTCCTCGGTCGCCGCGAGCAGCAGTTCGGGGCTCTGCGTGAGCGCTGCGATCAGCAGCGCCGACCGTGACACGTTGAAGACGGCATCCTCACGGGTCACCTGCAGCGGCGCAAGACCTCGGGCGACGCTCGTAGACATTTTGAAGTCGGGCACGAAGACGAGGGGCGCGACACCGCGGTGCACGATGAGCTTCTTGTGCTGCGGACCGTGCTCGTCCATCCACGCGATCGTGAGACCGCCGAACAGTGCGGGTGCGACGTTGTCGGGGTGCCCTTCGAGCTCGGTCGCCAACCGCAGCAGGGTGTCGTCGCCGAGGTCGACGTCGCCCGCGAGCAGGCCCTTGGCGGCGAGCAGGCCCGCCACGACGGCGGCACCGGAGGACCCCATGCCGCGCCCGTGTGGAATGACGTTGTGCGCGTCGAGGTGGATGCCGGGAAGCTCCCGCCCGAAGGCTTCGAACGCGTACGACATCGCGCGGACGACCAGGTGCGACGCGTCGGTGGGCACGTCGTCCGCACCTTCACCGGTGACCGTGATGCGAAGCCCTGGCTCGGGCAGCACCGTGACGGTCAGCTCGTCGTACACGCTGAGCGCGAGCCCGAGTGTGTCGAACCCGGGTCCGAGGTTGGCGCTCGTGGCCGGCACACGCACCGAGACGGTGCGCCCGGCCACAGCCCCCGCCGTCACCGTCAGCCCTGTGCCAGGTCGAGCACCGACGCGACCTCGCTCGTGGTCGCATCGACGACGGTCGGCTGCACGTCGCTGCCGTCGGCGTTGCGAAGGGCCCACTGCGGGTCCTTCAGGCCGTGACCGGTGACCGTCAGCACCACGGTCGAGCCCGCGGGGACGATACCGGCCTCAGCACGGTCGAGCAGGCCCGCCACGCTGATCGCCGACGCCGGCTCGACGAAGACGCCGACCGTGCTCGACAGCAGCTTCTGGGCGGCGAGGATGCGGTCGTCGTCGATGGCGCCGAACCAGCCGTCGGTGGCGTCGCGCGCCTCGAGTGCGAGCTCCCACGAGGCCGGGTTGCCGATGCGGATGGCGGAGGCCACCGTCTCGGGGTTCTTGACGACCTCGCCGCGCACGAGGGGCGCCGAGCCCTCGGCCTGGAAGCCGAACATGCGCGGCACCTTCGTCGACACGCCACGATCTGCCTCTTCGCGGTAGCCGCGGGAGTAGGCCGTGTAGTTGCCGGCGTTGCCGACCGGGATGAAGTGGAAGTCCGGCGCGTCGCCGAGCTGGCTGACGACCTCGTACGCCGCAGTCTTCTGGCCTTCGATGCGGTCGGGGTTGACTGAGTTGACCAGGTGTACCGGGTAGTTGTCGGCCAGTTCGCGGGCGATCTCGAGGCAGTCGTCGAAGTTGCCGCGGATCTGGATGAGCGTGCCGCCGTGCGCGACGGCCTGGCTGAGCTTGCCCATCGCGATCTTGCCCTCGGGCACGAGCACGGCGGCGGTGATGCCGGCGTGCGCCGCGTAGGCGGCGGCCGAGGCCGACGTGTTGCCCGTGGAGGCGCAGATGACGGCCTTCGCACCGTGCTCGACGGCGCGCGAGAGCGCGACGGTCATGCCACGGTCCTTGAAGGAGCCGGTCGGGTTCATGCCCTCGAACTTGACGAAGACGTTCGCGCCCGTGATCTGCGACAGCGACCTTGCGGGGATCAGCGGCGTGCCGCCCTCACCCAGCGTGACGACCGTGGAGGCGTCGGTGACGCCCAGTCGATCGGCGAATTCGCGGAGCACTCCGCGCCAGACGTGTGCCATGTCAGTCTCCTTCTACGCGCAGCACCGAGACGACACGGTCGACCACGCCGCTGGAGGCGAGGCGATCGACAGTGTCGGACAGGTCCTGTTCGACGGCTCGGTGGGTGCCGATGACGATGCGGGCACGCCCCGCATCGCCGTTGGGTTCGGCGACGATGGTCTGCTCGACCGTTGCGATCGAGACCCGGCCCTCGCTGAGGATGCCGGCGACGGTTGCCAGCACGCCGGGTCGGTCGTCGACCTCGAGCGTGATCTGGTAGCTGGTGGTGACCCGGCCGATCGGCACGACCGGCAGGTTGGCGCGCGTGGACTCTCCCACCCCGACACCGCCCGCAATGTGGCGGCGGGCAGCCGAGACGACATCGCCGAGCACCGCCGACGCGGTCTGCACGCCGCCGGCTCCGGCGCCGTAGAACATGAGGCTGCCGGCGGCTTCCGCCTCGACGAACACGGCGTTGTTGGCACCGTGGACGCTCGCCAGTGGGTGGTCGCGCGGCACGAGCGCCGGGTAGACGCGCACCGAGATGGCCTCGCCGTCGGCAGTTACTTCGGCGGCGGGCTCGGCCGGGTAGCGCGGGGCGCCCTCAAGGCGCTCGCAGACGGCGAGCAGCTTGATGACGAAGCCGGCGTGGCGCGCGGCATCCATCATCTGCTTGTCGATCTTCGTGATGCCTTCGCGGTGCACGGCATCGAGCGGCACAGCGGTGTGGAAGGCGAGCGATGCCAGGATCGCGGCCTTCTGCGCGGCGTCGTAGCCTTCGATGTCTGCGGTGGGGTCGGCTTCGGCGTAGCCGAGCGACTGCGCGTCGGCGAGGACGTCGGCGAACTCGGATCCCTCGCGGTCCATGCGGTCGAGGATGTAGTTCGTCGTGCCGTTGACGATGCCCATGATGCGCTTGACGCGGTCGCCTGCGAGCGAGTCGCGCAGCGGGCGGATGATCGGGATGGCGCCGGCCGCGGCCGCCTCGTAGTAGACGGAGGCACCCACTTGGTCGGCTGCGTCGAAGATCTCGGGACCGTGGGTGGCCAGCAGCGCCTTGTTGGCGGTGACCACGTCGGCGCCGGCGTTCAGTGCCTGCAGGATGTTGGTGCGAGCCGGCTCGATGCCGCCCATCAGCTCGATCACGATGTCGGAGCCGACCAGGAGGGCCTCGGGATCGGTCGTGAACAGTTCCTGCGGCAGGTCGGCGTCGCGCGGCGCGTCGAGGTTGCGGACGGCGATGCCGACGAGGTCGAGGGCGGCGCCGGCACGGTCGGCCAGCTCATCGGCGTGCTTGCGCAGCAGGTCGGCGACCTGGGAGCCGACGGCTCCCGCGCCGAGCAGCGCCACGCGCAGGCGGCGGTAGTCGGTCATAGTGTGTCCTCCGTGGTCGGGGCGTGGAGCCCCTCATCGCGGGCGAGCAGGTCGTCGATGGTCTCACCACGCACGATGACACGCGCGCGCCCGTCCCCGACGGCGACGACCGGCGGCCGGGGGACGAAGTTGTAGTTGCTCGAGAGCGAGAAGCAATACGCGCCGGTCGCGGGCACCGCGAGCAGATCACCGGGTGCGACATCGCCGGGAAGGTACTCTGCGTCGACCACGATGTCGCCGGATTCGCAGTGCTTGCCGACGACACGAGCCAGCGCGGGCTCCTCGTCGGATGTGCGAGAGGCGATGCGCGCCGAGTAGTGCGCGCCGTAGAGCGCAGGGCGGGCGTTGTCGCTCATACCGCCGTCGACGCTCACGTACAGGCGTTGCAGGTCATCGGTGGCCTGCACCGGCTTGACCGTGCCGACCTCGTACAGCGTGACACCCGCCTGGCCGACGATCGATCGGCCCGGCTCGAAGGCGACGTTCGGCATCGGGATGCCGCGCACCTCGCACTCGCGAGCGACCGCGTCGACGATGCCGTCGGCGAGCTGCTCGATCGGGGTCGGGTCATCGACCGAGGTGTAGGCGATGCCGAAGCCGCCGCCAAGGTTCAGGACGGGCACCGGCGCGTCTTCGCTGAGCTGCGCGTGCAGCTCGACGACGCGCGACGCGGACTCCTCGAAGCCCGCGGTGCCGAAGATCTGCGACCCGATATGGCAGTGCAGTCCGACGAACTGCAGCGACGGCAGCTCGCGGATGCGGGCGACGATGCCGGGGGCAGCATCGAGCGCGAATCCGAACTTCTGGTCTTCGTGGGCCGTTGCGAGAAAGTCGTGCGTCTCGGCGTGCACGCCGCTGTTGACGCGCACGAGCACCGGCTGCACGACGCCACGGCGGTCGGCGATCGTCGCAAGTCGCTCGACTTCGATGGGGCTGTCGACGACAACCGAGCTGATGCCCACGTCGACGGCGCGTTCGAGCTCGGCAACCGACTTGTTGTTGCCGTGCAGGCCGAGACGTGCGGCATCCACCCCGGTCGCGAGCGCGACGGCGAGCTCTCCCCCGGTGGCGACATCCACGGCCAGACCCTCGGCCGTGACCCACCGCAGCACCTCACTGGAAAGGAACGCCTTGCTGGCGTAGTAGACGCGGGCCCGCACGCCGTGACGGGCAGCCGCCGCGTCGAACGCTGCCTTCACCCGACGCGCGCGGGCACGCACGCCCGGCTCGTCGAAGACGTAGAGCGGAGTGCCGAAGGTGTCGCGCAGATCCGTCACCGGAACGCCGCCGATCGACAGCACACCGTGCTCGTCGCGAGTCGCGGACGCGGGCCACACCTGCTCGACGAGCGCGTTGGCGTCGCCCGGCGCGACGAGCCAGTCGGGCACGAGCGGGCGGGGGTCAGACAACGGGCATCACCGATTCGAACGAAGAAGGTGGGGTGTTGGGGGCGGGATGGACACGCCCCGACAGTCCCCACAGTCTAGGGCACCGCCGCACGGCAGCCTGTCGGTGTGACGTCCCCTCGGTGACAGGAGAAATCCCCGGGACAGGCCGAATTCGGCAACATCGTCCTGTCTCGGCGATTTCTCCTGCCTGCGAGATCAGGTGCAGGTGCCGGGCTGCTGCAGCGCTTCGTCGACGATGATCGCGCCGTCGATGTCGACGTCGGCGACGATGTGGTCGTTTTCGACCGTGACCGCTTCGAGCGTGAGCCCGGCGGGCAGGCGGTCGGCGAGGCAGATCGTCCACGAGCCGAGGATCGATTCTGCGACGGGACCGAACTGCTCGAGCAGGGCGCCCGCCGACAGCTCCGCGCCGGCGACGGTCAGAGTGTCGGGAGACAGGACGAGGTCACCCTGTTCCACCTCGGTCTCGAGCGTGACTCCGACCTCGATGGTCGTCAGGAACAGGTCGAGCTCGGCGAGCATGCCGACGCGGTCATCGTCGATCGTGACGGTTTCGACCGGGATGCCGTCGACCTGCGCGAGCAGGCTCCGCAACTGCGCCTGGTCGAGCGTCAGCCGCGCGTGCGCGGAATCGGCGGCGGCATCGCCGCGGATCGGCACGCCGCTGGCCACCACTTCGATCGCTCCGCTCAGCCCCTCGAACGACACGTCGTCTGATGCGACACGCACCTCGCCGAGCGTTCCCGTGATGAGCTGCGGCAGCACCATGCCGGGAATCTCCACGTCGAGTTGCTGATCGGCGGGCAGGTCGAGCTGGTCGATGATCATCGACCGCACCGTCGAGACGGTCGCGCTGCGCGCGACCTGCTCGGCGATCACGACGCCGACCGCGAGCAGGACGACGACGATGCCCAGCGCGACGAACCACGGCCAGCGCCGTCGTCGCGTGCGCTTCGGCTCGGCGGGCGCCGACAGCACCCACTGCGCGTCCTGGTGCGGGATCGGCGCGGTCGGCTGCGTGTCGCCGCTCATGTCACATGCGCTCCGGCGCGCTCACCCCCAGCAGATCCAGGCCGTTGCGCAGCACCTGACCGGTGGCGTCGTTGAGCCACAGGCGGGTGCGGTGCAGGTCGGTGACCTCCTCGTCGCCCAGCGGCGTGACCCGGCAGTTGTCATACCAACGGTGGTACAGCGCCGCGAGCTCTTCGAGGTAACGGGCCACGCGGTGCGGCTCGCGCACCTCGGCCGCGTAGGCGACAATGCGCGGGAACTCCTGCAATGCGCCGAGCAGCGCCGACTCGGTCTCGTGCTCGAGCAGTTCGGGCGCGAACGCATCGCGGGCGACACCGGAATCGGCGGCGTTGCGAGCGACGTTGTGCGTGCGGGCGTGCGCGTACTGCACGTAGAAGACGGGGTTGTCGTTCGTGCGCTTGCGCAGGATCTCGGGGTCGAGCGTCAGGGGCGAATCGGCCGGGTAGCGCTCGAGCGAGTACCGCAACGCATCCGTACCGAGCCAGTCACGCAGGTCGTCGAGCTCGATGATGTTGCCCGCACGCTTGGACAGTCGCGCCCCGTTGACCGAGACAAGCTGCCCGATGAGCACCTCGATGTCCTTCTCAGGGTCGTCACCGGCCGCGCCGGCGAGCGCCTTGAGCCGGTGCACGTAGCCGTGGTGGTCAGCACCGAGCAGGTAGATCTTGTGCGCGAAGCCGCGGTCGCCCTTGTTGAGGTAGTACGCGGCATCAGCGGCGAAGTAGGTGTACTCGCCGTTGGAGCGGCGGATGACACGATCCTTGTCGTCGCCGAAGTCGGTCGTGCGCACCCACACGGCGTCGTCCTGGTCGAACACATGCCCCTGCTCGCGAAGACGGTCGACCGCCTCGTCGACGAGGCTCGGCGCGCCGTCCTCGCCCTTCGCGTGCAGGACGCGCTCGCTGAAGAACACGTCGAAATGCACGTTGAACTGCTCCAGCGACGCCTGCAGGTCGCCGAGCTGGAACGCGTAGGCCGCGTCGCGGGCGAGGGTGAGCTGCTCGTCGGCCGGCAGACCCAGCAGCTCGGGCTCCTTCTCGAGCACACGGCGCGCGAGGTCGTCGATGTACGACCCCGGGTAGCCGTCCTCCGGCGTGGGCTCACCCTTGATCGCGGCGAGCACGGAGCGCCCGAAGCGCTCCATCTGCGCGCCCGCGTCGTTGATGTAGAACTCGCGCACGAGCGTCGCCCCGCTCGCGAGCAGCAGGCGGGCGATTGCGTCGCCGAGCGCCGCCCAGCGGGTGTGACCGATGTGCAGGGGGCCGGTCGGGTTCGCCGAGACGAACTCCAGATTGATCGTGTTGCCCCGCTGGCTGTCATTGGTGCCGAATGCGGCGCCGGCTTCGACGATGGTCTTCGCCAGCGCGCCGGCGGCCGCGGCATCCAAGCGGATGTTGATGAACCCGGGACCCGCCACCTCGACGGAGGCCACGCCGTCGACCGTCTCGAGCCCGGCAGCGATCTCTGCGGCGAACTCGCGCGGGCTCGCGCCGACCACCTTGCTGAGCTTCAGCGCGGCGTTGGAGGCCCAGTCGCCGTGATCGCGGTTCTTCGGGCGTTCCAGCGGCAGGTCGGCGGCCGTCAGTCCCTCACTCGAACCCGGGCGTCGCGCCTCGGCGAGCGGGGCGATGACGGCGAGGAGTGCTGCGGAGAGGGCATCAGGATTCATAGCCCGTCAATTCTACGGTCGCGGGCGAGCATGACCCTGCGCGGGCGGTCAGCCGATCTGCACCAGCAGTGCCGGATCGTCGGCGGCCGGATCAGACGCGCTCGACGCCTGCTCGAGCGCCTCGACGTCGGCAGCATCGTCCGGCAAGACGACGGCGTCCACGCGCATCCGACGCAGCGACAGGCCACCGCCGTAATAGGAGAGGAAGGCGCAGTCTGCGGCATCCCGCCCCGTCGCGATGCGCACCAGGCCGTTGCGGTTCGACAGCCGCGTCGCGTCGATGACGTACCACTGCCCGTCGAGGTACGCCTCGGCGACGGCATGGAAGTCCATGGGGCGAAGGCCGGGCGCGTAGCACGCGGCATAGCGGGCGGGCATGTCCATCGCGCGCAGCAGCGCGATCACGAGGTGCGCGTAGTCGCGGCACACCCCCTGGCCTGTCATCAGCGTCGTGACGGCCGAATCGGTGCCCTGGCTGAGTCCCGGACTGTACGTCGTGGATGCCGTCACGAACTCGCTCACGGCAGAGATGAGGTCGTGCCCCTGCAGGCCGCCGAATTGCCTGCGAGCCTGCGCGAACACCTCATCGGACTGGCAATAGCGACTCGGCCGCAGATAGCTGATGGCCTCGAGGTCGCTCGTCGCGCGCGCCGCCACCTGCCCCTCGACGGCGGCTTCGTAGCGCACCTGCAGCAAGCCCGCGTCGCCGAAGAAGCGGTGCAGACGACTGCCGGACTGGTCGATGATCTCAGTCGGCGTGTACACACGATCGCCCGTCGAGAACGTCAGCTGCTCGCGCACGATCGGCGCAGGCTGAGCCGCCGCGATCTGGAAGATCAGGTCGACGGACGACCCCAATTCCAGGTCGAGTTCAGCGGTCAGGATGCGTTGCACCGAAGTATCCTCGCATGCCGCGAGCCCGCTGCGGACACGCTCGTCCGAACCCTTCGACGTCGATCGGAAAGAATCATTTGGATGTGTGGCGATGGTGACATACCCTCATCGCATGCCCGCACCCGACCGCACCGTTTCACGCGTGCCGTCGTGGCTCAAGGCAGTGCTCGCTGTGGCCGCGATCGCAGTGATCGCCGTCTCGATCTGGCGCCCGTGGGCGACTCCGGCGGCCACCGTCGCGGCCGGGTCCGACGACGTCGCAGCAGCGGTCGAGATCGCGCCGCTCGACCTTCCGGACTCGCCCCGAGTGCTCATCTTCGGCGACTCGTGGACCTACGGGTCGGCCGCAGCGAGTCCCCGGCTCGGCTACGCCTACATCGTGTCGGAGGCAGCGGGCTGGGTCACGATCGTCGACGGCGTGCGCGGCAGCGGCTACCTCAAGCCCGGCATCGACGGCCCCGACTTCGGTACCCGCATGGCCGAGCTCGACCCGACGCTCGCGCCCGACCTCATCATCGTGCAGGGCTCTATCAACGACCGCAGGCTCCCGGCATCCGGCTACAAGGACGCCGTCACCGCGGCGTGGGACACCCTGGCCGCGACGTACTCGAACGCGCGCATTGTCATCCTCGGCCCCGCCCCGCAGGTGCTGCCCGTCGAGCGCGCCACGTCTCGCATCGACAGCGATCTGGCTGAACTCGCATCCGACCGGGGCTGGTTCTACATCTCTCCCCTCGGCGAGGGCTGGATCACCGAGGCCAACTACCTCGACGTCATCGACACCAGCAAGACCGGCGCCGACCACCCGTCGAGCGCGGGTCACCGCTACCTCGCGCAGCGGCTCGCCGAGGCGGTCGCGGAGCTCTCCGAGTAGTCGCGGATCATCCTCGCGGGGGATGCTCGTGCATCCACCGGCCGATGTGCGGGTCTTGCGCGGCTTCGTACCGTCGAGGTATGGCCACCGCGACCGTCCCGCTCCCCCGTTCTGACCGCCTCCCGCGCGAAGTATCCGCGCCGGTCGCGGCGCTGCTGGCCATCGCCGGGAACATCGTGCTGGTCGGTGTCGCCTTCGTCGCCCTCGCCGTCGTCCCGCTGGCCGCGGCGCTCGCCTTCGCCCCGGCGCTGCTCGCCCGCTTCTGACGGGCCCGCCGCGTCTGGGAGGCGGGCGCCGCGGTGATATCCTCGGTCGGTACGCCTCCGTAGCTCAGGGGATAGAGCGTTGGTTTCCGGTACCAAAGGTCGCAGGTTCGATTCCTGTCGGGGGCACGACACCGGTGAAGAGGGACCCGCATATACGCGGGTCCTCTTCTGTTTCCGGCGCACGACACACGAAGATCGCCCCGGGGCCGAAGCCTCGGGGCGATCATTCTGCGCGGCCATTCGTGGCCGACGAGCTTGAGCCCGACCACACAGCCGCCATGCTCGCGATCAGCGAGACGCCCAAGACGATCGACGGCCCGAGTTTCGTGAAGCCTTCGGACGTGCCGAGGGCGGTCGCCCAGACGGCTTCGAGGATTCCAGATCGGCCCTGATCAAACCTTGGGCAGACCGCGACGCGTCAGGTGCGGCTGCCGAAATGGAACGGCAGCGCGAGCGCGAGCGAGATCGAGAGGATGCCGCCGACGAAGATCAGTCCGCCCCACGCGGGGATGGTGAACGCCAGTCCGAACAGGAAGATGCCCAGCAGGAAGAACAGGGCGTACAGAATGAACACAGTGACCTCCAGGCTGTCGTCTCTTTGATCCTAGCGACCGACGGCGGCGAGGATCGCCGCGGCGAGCCGATCGGCCGACCCCGGCACGTGGTCGAGGAACAGCGACGGTTCCGTCAACTCGAGTTCGAGCACCACCGGTCCGTCCGGAGCGCGGAGCAGATCGATGCGGGCGTAGAGCAGGTCAGCAACGTTCGGGACGGCGGCGAGCGCACGCTCGGCGACGAGGAGCTCGTCGGGCGCGGCGTCGCGCCGCGACATCTCCTCTTGCAGAAAAAGTCCTGCCGCCGGCTGCATGCCGCGGGTGAGGAGCGGCCCCTTGCGCATGGCATGCGAGACCGTTCCGCCGATCACGACGACCGCGGTCTCACCGACCTCATCGACGCTCGCGAGGTACGGCTGCACCATGACGACCCTGCCTGCGTCGAGGAGCGAGCCGGCATGGCTGATCGAACGCTCGGGTTCGTCGGCCGTGAACCGGAGCGTGTCTTTCGACCCGGCCGACACGACGGGCTTGACGACGTGCTCCTCGTGGAGAAAGGCGTGGGTGCTCGGGTCATCACCCGGCTCGAGGAACTCGGTGGGCACGGTCGGTACCCCGGCGGCGGCGAGGTCGCGCAAGTACCGCTTGTCGGTGTTCCAGGCCAGCACGTCGGCAGGATTGTGCAGCCGGGTCAGTTGCGACACGCGCTGTGTCCACGCGATGAACTCGTCGTGGCGACGCGCGTAGTCCCAGGTGGAGCGGACGACGACCACATCGAACCCGCCCCAGTCGACGGTCTCGTCGTCCCAGACGGCAGGTTCGGCCGCCGCCCCCGCGCCACGCAGCGCATCGCGCAGCTGCATGCCTTCGGCGTCGAGCCCTCCCTCGACCTCGGACGCGGTGGCAAGGGCGATGCGCGCGGTGTTCACCGCACCATCCTGCCCGATCGGCTGCCCCGGCACGGTCAGGGCGAGACGAGGAAGATCGCGTCCAGCAGTCCCGGGTTGTGCGCGTGGACGAGCACGCCGAACACGACGGCGTCGAAGAGCAGATGCACCGTCACCACGTAGGCGAGGGAGCGGGTGCGCAAGAAGATGAAGCCCTGCAGCAGCGCGAACGGAATCGTGAGGAACGGTCCCCACGCCTGGTAGCCGAGCTCCCACAGGAACGAGACGAAGACGATCGCCTGCAGCACGTTCGCCGCGGCATCGGCGAAGTGACGGCGCAGCAACGCGAAGCACGTGCAGATGAAGAACAGTTCGTCCCAGATGCCGACCGCGCCGACCCCCACGAACAGGCGCGCGATGAGGTTCGGGGTGTCGACGACGGGCCAGTTCAGGTACACGCCCGAGGTGATGAAGTAGTACGGCAGGATGAGCCAGCCGAGCACGAGCACCACGGCAAGCCACACCCACTGGAACGTCGACCAGCGCCCGCCGCCGCGCCACGGGAACCGGATGGCGTGATCGCGGTAGACGAACCGCGAGATCACGTACGGCACGGCAACCGCTCCCCCGAGTGCGAGCGTGAAGCGCACCATCGCCGCATCGTCGAGCTCAGCCTTCAGTTCGATGAGGCTGACGATCACGAGGCCGATCGCGATGAGTGACAGGTCGCGCGTGAGGCTCGGACCGGATGCCGTGACCGAGCGACGCTCGAGGACGGCCGCCGCCACGATTCCGGCCGCCAGCAGCGTCCACCCGAGCCACGGCAGCAGCAGCACGAAGAACGCCGGGGCCGCCAGACACACCAGCAGCGCCGGGATCGTGCCGAGCGAGACGACCGGGCGGGCGGCTGCGGCATCCGTCTTCATGCGCGTTCCTCCTGCGGTCATGGCCGGTCAGAGCGGCGCTGGGCACGGCGGTAGACGAGGTCGCGGATCTGCCGCCCCTTCGCGATGCCCTTGCGCTCGAACGCGGTCATGACGCGTCCCTCGAACCGGTCGGCCCACTCCCCCTCGAACGCCGGCGTGAAGCCGTCGGCGCCTGCCATGACCTCGCGCATCTGCAGCGCGTAGTCCTCCCAGTCGGTCGCCAGCCGAAGCAGCCCGCCGTCGCGCAGCGCGCGTGCCGCGATCGGCGGGAAGGCGGGTGCGATCAGGCGCCGCTTGTTGTGCTTGGCCTTGTGCCACGGGTCGGGGAAGAAGATCCACAGTTCGTCGACCGAAGCCTCGGGCAGGAGGTGTTCGAGCACCTCGGGGGCGTTGGCCTCGACGAGGCGCAGGTTGCGGGCGCCGGCTCGGTCGGCGTCGAGCATCGTGCGGGCAAGGCCCGCCCGGAACACCTCGACGGCGAGGAAGTCCGTTTCGGGTGTGTGTGCGGCGGCATGCACGATCGCGTGCCCCTGCCCCGACCCGATCTCGACGACCAGCGGCGCGGTGCGACCGTACACGGCGGCCGGGTCCACGGTGGTGCCGGGGCGGATGCTGGTGGCCGCGGCATCCCGTTCGACGTCGATGACGTAGTGCCCGCTGAGTTCTGCCCAGGCGCGCTCCTGCCCGTCGCTCATGCGGCCGCTGCGGCGCACGAACGAGACGGGCGTGTCGCGGAAGCGGCGCGGCTCGGCGGAGGTGGACGGGTCGTGCTGCGGCATGGTCTCCAGGCTACCGAGCGGGTGGGATGCCGGCGTGCCGGGTCTCGATACACCGCGGCTGCGCCGCGGCACTCGACCACCGGAAGGGTTCAGCGAGACGAAACGGTGTCAGTCGGTGGTGACGAAGTCGATGAGCTCCTCGACGCGGCCCAGCAGTGCGGGGTCGAGGTCGCGGTAGGTCTTCACGGCGCCGAGGATGCGCTGCCAGTTGCCGGCGAGGTCAGCCTGGTCGTCGGCCGGCCACCCGAGCGCCCTGCTCACGCCGACCTTCCATTCGATGCCGCGCGGCACCTTCGGCCACGCGGCGATGCCGAGCGAAGACGGCCGCACGCATTCCCAGACATCGATGTAGGGGTGTCCGACGATCTTCAGGTGCCGCCCGTGCGGCCCCCGAAGGATCTGCTCCGCGATGCGCGACTCCTTCGACCCCGACACGAGGTGGTCCACGAGCACCCCGTAGCGGCGTTCAGGTGAGGGCGGGTCCTCACGCAGCAGGTCGCCGAGCAGATCGACACCCTGCAGGTACTCGACGACGACGCCTTCGACCCGCAGGTCGGCGCCCCACACCTTCTCGACCAGTTCGGCGTCGTGACGGCCTTCGACGAGGATACGGCTGGCCCGCGCGACCCTCGCCCGCTCCTGCGGGGCCGCGAACGACCCGGATGCCGTGCGGGCGCGCCCCTGCGGGGCCTTCGGCTTCGCGGGCACCAGTTCGACGAGCCCGCCGTCGATGAGAAAGCCGGGGCCGAACGGGAACAGCCGTCGACGGCCATTGCGGTCCTCCAGCTCGACCATGCCCGACTGCGAGCCGACCACGGCGCCGCAGTAGCCGTCGGCTGCGACCTCGACGACGAGGTCGCGTTCGGCCTCGACACGCGGCGTCTGCCGACGTCCGACATCGCGCCAACCGGCTGCCAGCACATCGGATCCGTAACGGTCGTCCATGGGTTCCCTCCGACCGCGTGAGCCTAGCCCGGACTCGCCGAAGCCCGACGCAGCGACCCGCCCGCGCGGCCACCCTGCTGTTTCCTGTCCCTTCCCTATGCCGTATGTCGGCGGACGCATAGACTCACTCTGCAAGGATGGGCTCTCCGGCGATGAAGGGTGGACCGATGGGCTCCCGATGGGCATTGACGCTGACGGCTGCGGCCGCGGTCGTGCTCGGGAGCGCGTCCGCCGCGACCGCAACCGGCCCCGTCTCGCTCGACGAGAACCAGTTCCTCGACGCGTCCGATGTGCTCTCCGCCTCGCAGGAGCAGACCGTGCAGGATCGCCTGGTCGCCCTCTCCGATGAGACCGACGTCGACCTGTGGGTCGTCTATGTCGACGACTTCACGAATCCGACCAGCAGCGAGGAGTGGGCCAACGCGACGGCGCTCGCGAACGGCCTCGGCACGAACCAATACCTGCTCGCGGTCTCGACCGAAGGTCGGCAGTTCTACCTGTCAGGCGACTCCGAAGGGCCGGTCAACGGTGATGCGCTCACCGCGATCGAGCAGCAGCGCATCCAACCCGAGTTGGCGGCCGACGACTGGGCGGGTGCGGCGGTCGCCGCGGCAGACGGACTCGAGGATGCCGCGGGCGGTGGCAGCGGCGGAGTCTCCGACTCGAGCGGCGGCGGCACCGGTCTGCTGATCCTGCTCGGCGTGCTGGTCGTCGCCGGCGTCATCGTCGCGATCATCATGGTTCGCCGACGCGGCAAGGGCACCGCCGGTGGCGGCGCGCAGCTTCCCGGCCAGGCGCCGGCGGAGCCCCTCGAACAGCTCGAGAAGCGCGCGAAGGCGTCGCTGGTGCAGACCGACGACGCCATCAAGACCAGTGAGCAGGAGCTCGGGTTCGCGCGAGCCCAGTTCGGGGACGCCGCCACAGCCGAGTTCGCCGGTGTGCTGGATGCCGCGAAGAAGGCACTCGACACCGCGTTCTCGTTGCAGCAGCAGCTCGATGACGCCACGCAGGACACCGAGGCGCAGCAGCGTGAATGGTGCACGCAGATCCTGCAGCTGACCGAGACGGCGAATGAAGAACTCGACGCGAAGGCCGAGTCGTTCGACGAGCTACGTCAGCTCGAGCAGAACGCCCCCGAAGCCCTCGCCCGGGTGCAGGAGCTGCATGCCACCGTCAGCGGCGGGCTGGACGCCGCCGCGACACGGCTCTCGACTCTGCAGGCGAGCTACGCGCCCGAAGCGCTCGCGACCGTCGCCGACAATCCGACGCAGGCGCGTTCCCGTCTCGCGTTCGCGACCGAACAGCTCGCGGTCGCCGAGCAGGCGATCGGCGCCGGCGACGGGTCGGCGGCAGCCGTCGGCATCCGTGCCGCGGAGGAGGCGGTCGGGCAGGCGAAGCTCCTCGACGACGCGATCGACAAGCTCGGTGACGATCTCGCCGCCGGTGAGCAGAGCGCGCAGGCCCTCATCGCCGACCTCGAGAAGGATCTCGCCACGGCGGCCGCGCTGCCCGACGGCGACGGGCGCCTCGCCCCGATCATCGCCGGTACGCGGCAGCAGGTCGGCGCCGCACGGGAGAACCTGTCCGGCGCGGCCAAGCGGCCGCTCGTGACCCTGCAGGCCCTCGAACAGGCCAACGCCGAGATCGACGCGGCCATCGCGGGGGTGCGCACCGCGCAGGAGCAGGCCGACCGCGCGCGCCAGATGCTCGATCAGACGCTCATGCAGGCCGCCTCGCAGGTCTCCGCGGCCGAGGACTTCATCACGTCCCGCCGCGGCGCCGTCGGCGCGACCGCACGCACGCGGCTTGCCGAAGCCGGCTCATCGCTCGTGCATGCCCGCCAGCTGGCCCAGACCGACCCGACGCAGGCACTCGGCCTCGCCCAGCGTGCGCACCAGCTTGCCGGCGAAGCCATTCAGCACGCGCAGAACGACGTCGGCGCCTTCTCCGGCGGCGGCGGCATGTTCGGCGGCGGCTCGAGTGGTGGCGGCGACATGATGGGCGCCGTCCTCGGCGGCATTGTGCTCAATTCCGTCCTCGGTGGCGGCGGCATGTTCGGCGGAGGTGGCGGACGCTCCTCCGGCGGCGGCATGTTCGGCGGCGGCGGCATGTTCGGCGGTGGAGGCGGCGGCATCCGCCCCGGAAGCTTCGGCGGCGGCGGCACACGCGCCCGCCGAGGAGGGGGACGCTTCTGAGCCTCTTCCGCAGATCCTCACGATCACGATCCGACAGATTCCCGATGAAAGGAAACACGATGGCAAAGCAGTCCATCTTCGGCCGCATCTCGACGCTGGTGAAGGCGAACATCAACGCCCTCATCGACGCCGCGGAAGACCCGGAGAAGATGCTCGATCAGCTCGTCCGCGACTACACCAACAACATCGCGGACGCCGAGGCGGCGATCGCCGAGACGATCGGCAACCTGCGCCTGCTCGAGCGCGACCACCAGGAGGACGTCAAGGCGGCCGAGGAGTGGGGCAACAAGGCCCTCGCCGCCAGCCGCAAGGCCGACGAGCTGCGCACCGCGGGCAACACGACCGATGCCGACAAGTTCGACAACCTCGCCAAGATCGCGCTGCAGCGCCAGATCAGCGAGGAGAACGAGGCCAAGGCCATCGGGCCCTCGATCGAGTCGCAGACCGAGGTCGTCGAGAAGCTCAAGGACGGCCTCAACGGCATGAAGCAGAAGCTGGAGCAGCTTCGGTCGAAGCGCTCCGAACTGCTGGCGCGTGCCAAGACCGCCGAGGCGCAGAACAAGGTGCACGACGCGGTCAAGTCGATCGACGTGCTCGACCCGACCAGCGAGCTGGGCCGGTTCGAAGACAAGGTGCGCCGCCAGGAGGCGCTCGCGGCCGGCAAGCAGGAGCTCGCCGCCTCGACGCTCGACGCCCAGTTCAACGCGCTCGAGGACATCGGTGAGCTGACCGAGGTCGAGGCGCGCCTGGCCGCGCTGAAGACCGGCGGCAGCAGCGCCCCCGCGATCGGTCAGTGATCGCACCGGTGCGGCGTCGGACGTGTTCCGGCGCCGCACCGTCGTCTTCTCCCCCTCCCCGAAGGACCGACTGATGGCACGTTTCCTCGTGGTGCCGCAGTGGCAGGGCTCCCCCTCCACGCGGCCGATGCTCCAGGCCGACGGCGCGGAGGCGATCGCGGGCGACCTGCCGCGCGCCGCGTGCCGCACGATCGACGTGCCGCTCGAGGCCGGCGAGATGCTGGACACCGGCATCCGCCGCTACAGCAGTCTGCGCCGTGTGCAGGATGCCGTGGCGGAGGCCCTCGCCGACGCTGACGCGATCGTCGTCGGCGGCGACTGCGGCGTGGCCGTGCCCGCGATCTCGGACGCGCTTGCCCGCCACCCGAACGCAGCGGTCGTGTGGTTCGACGCGCACGCCGATCTGCACACAGCCGCATCGTCGACGTCCGGGGCCTTCGCGGGCATGGCGCTGCGCGCCGCCGCCGGCGACGGTGCGCTCGGAGCCCCGCATCCCGTCCGGATGGACCGCGTCGTGCTGGCGGGCGCCCGCGAGTTCGACCCCGCCGAATCCGACCTGATCGCGTCCGAGGGAATCACGGTGATCAGCGTCGACGCCGATCCCGACGCGTTCGTCGAGGCCGTCGCAGCCACCGGCGCCGACGCCGTCTACCTCCATGTCGACCTGGATGTGCTCGACCCGGCGGAGGTCACCGGGTTGAGCGACCCGGTGCCGTTCGGCATGACGGTGCCGCAACTCACCGCCGCGATCACAGCGCTGCGAGCCCGCTTCCCCCTCGCCGGCGCATCACTGGCTGCCTTCGCGCCGGCAAGCCCCGCGGCCGCGGTCGACGACATGGGCGCGATTCTGCGCATCGTCGGAGCGCTCGCGTGAGCGCACGGCCCACGGCCGGTTGGGAAGCCAGGGCCGAGCGCGCCGTCGCGCGCGGCGAGCGCTTCGACCGCTTCATTCCCGGCATCCTGCTCGACTCCCCCATCAGCGCGATCGGCTACGCGTGGGGCACGGCAGTGGGGTTCGTGTGGGGCAGCCTGTGGTCGACCGGTCGCGTCCAACGTCGCGCCGGACTGTGGGTCTTCTCGGGCATGCCGAACTGGACCTTCGGTCGCGGCGGCGTGTGCGTGGGCGGGTGCTTCCTCACCGGCGATACCCGCATCTCTGACGCCTTGCTGCGCCACGAAGCGGTGCACGCCCGGCAGTGGCGTCGATACGGCGCGCTCATGCCGTTCCTCTACTGGGCTGCGGGTCGCGATCCGCTCACGAACCGGTTCGAGGTGCTCGCCGGGCTCGAAGACGGCAACTACGTGCGCCGTCGCCGCACCCCCAGCACCACGACTGCGCCATAAGACGACGACTGCTGCGCCGATCGATGGCGCGGGTGCCGCGAAGTGGCGCAGTCGCGGAGTGCTCAGGCCGAGACGAGGCCGAACCGAGCCGGCACGTTGACGGATGCCGCATCCATGCCGAGCGTCTCAGTGAGGTGGTCGAAGATGTCGGCCGTGCCGAGGAACCCGCCCAGCAGGTGCACACGCGTGCCGCGGTCGTCGGCGCAGAGCATCTCGTCGGCCCAGCCGGTGACGGCGCGGGCGAGCGCCTGACCGGCGCTGCAGGAGCGGCCGCTGCCGGGTGCGCCGGTGCGCTGCGAACGATCGAGCCACGTCACCGTCATGCGCGCGGGCGCGGCGATCTCGCCGATCCACGACGCGTCGGGCACTTCGATGAACACGCGACCGGTCGAGCAGATCGGGAGCGTTGCCACCAGCGCCTGCAGCTCTGCGAGCGACGTCTCGTCGGCGGTGACCAGATGCTGCACGCGCGCATGCTTCGACGCCCGGCAGGCGGTCGCACTGTGTGCGGCGGTCTGTGCGGCGGAGTGCGTGGTGGTCGTGGTCATGCCTCGAGTATACCCGCAAAGATAGGTATGCCTTACCTCAGATGACACCGGGTGACGCGGCAGGCGGACGTCAGGCGACGAGCACGCGGCGGAGCGCACGCAGTTCGTCGTCGCCGAGCCCATTGGCCGCCAGGTACTCGGCAGCGCCACCGAACCGACCTCGCAGATCGGCGAGCATTCCCGCCATCGCCGACGCCGGCGACAGGGTCGCGAGCTCCTCGAGGTGGCGCGCCGCGGGGAACGCGCGGCGCAGATACCCGAGCACCCGCTCGTTGCGGGCAGGCGGCAGCAGCGCCTCCGTTCGCGCGTAATCGGCGACGACGGCATCGTCGTCGACGCCCGCCGCGGCCAGCGCGAGCGCGACCGTCACCCCGGTGCGGTCTTTGCCGAGGGTGCAGTGCACGAGCACGGGCTGATCGGCCAGCACGGCGCGAACCACCTCGACCATCCGCTCCCCCGAATCGTCGACGAGCGAGCGGTAGAGGTCGGCGAGGGTGAGGTCCTCGGCGAAGAACGACGCCGCAGAGCCTGCGAACAGCGGCAACCGCACCGTGAGGCCATCGAAGGCGGGCGCCGTCGGCTCCATGGCGCGTTCGGCGTCGTCGCGCAGATCGACGATGCGACGCAGCCCCAGCGCCCGCAGCGCCCGCTCTCCGTCGGCACCGAGACGTGCCAGGTTGCCGGAGCGGAACAGGACGCCCGACCGCGTCGTGCCCGCGCCGGCGCTGAGCCCGCCGACATCACGCAGATTCAGCGCACCGGGAACGTCGGTCATGCGTGCTCACCGCGGCGCGGCGGCACGGGGTACTTGCCCGCGATCGTGATGCGGTTGAACGCGTTGATCGAGACGAGCAGCCAGCTCAGCGCGACGTACTCCTGCTCGGTGAGGATGCCGCCGACGTGGTCGTACACGTCGTCCGGCACGCCCTCTTCGTGGATGTACACGTACCGCTCGGCGAGGTCGAGCGCCGCACGCTCCCGCCCCGTGAACACACCCGATTCGCGCCACGTGGCGATCTGGGCGATCTCATCGGCCGTGAGTCCCGCCGCGACCCCGCGGTCGACGTGCACCCGCACGCAGTAGGCGCAGCCGTTGAGCTGCGAGGAGTGGATGAGCGCGATCTCCTTGAGCCGGTCGTCGATGCCGGCGTCGGCGGCGATCGTGCCGACGGTCTTCGAGAACTCCTCGAGCGCGTCGTACGCCGGACGCGCAGAACGGGACAGGTGGACGCGGCGCTCAGTGGTCATGCACCCAGCCTATTTCGACGACCGCCGCACCGGCTCATGCACAATGGTGCGGATGAGCGAATTCCAGTTCCTCGCCGAGCAGGCCGCAGCCCTCGGCATCGATGCCGCGCCGCCGGTCGAGCGCCTGACGCACACGCTGCCCGACGGTCGCACCGTGAGCGCCCTGCGCTTCGGCGACGCCCCGCCCGTTGCCACGTTCCTGCACGGGGCAGGGCTGAACGCCCACACGTGGGACGTGACGATCCTCGCGACGGGCCTGCCCGCACTCGCGATCGACCTGCCCGGCCACGGCGACTCGTCGTGGCGCGACGACGCCGTCTACACCGGCCGCGCACTGGCCCCAGACGTCGCCGCCGCGATCACCGCCTGGACCGATCGCCCGCAGGTCGTCGTCGGCCAGTCGCTCGGGGGTCTCACCGGTGCGGCGCTCGCGGCATCGCGCCCCGACCTCGTCCGCGAACTCATCGTCGTCGACATCACCCCCGGCATCGACCCGAACGGCGGCGCCGCCGAACTGCGGAAGTTCTTCGCCGGGCCAACCGACTGGGCCTCGCGCGAAGAGCTCGTCGAGCGGGCGCTGGCCTTCGGGCTCGGCGGAACGCGTGAGGCGGCCACGAAGGGCGTCCTCCTCAACTCGCGCGTCCGCCCCGACGGACGCGTCGAGTGGAAGCACCACTTCGCGCGCCTCGCGAACGCCCTCGCCTCCGACGCGGACGCTGCCGCGGAGCACGACCGGCAGCAGGACGGTGTCGCGCGCGTGCTCGCAGCGTCTGGGTGGGACGACCTCGCCGGGGTGATCGCACCCCTCACCCTCGTGCGCGGAACCCGCGGATATCTCACCGACGCAGACCGCAACACGTTCGCCGAGCGCGTGCCGCAGGCGACGATCGTCGAACTCGACGCACCGCACAACGTGCAGGAGCAGCGCCCCGCCGAACTGGCCGCGCTCGTCGTGGATGCCGCAACCCGCGGCACCGGGAACAGCTGACGACCCGAAGCCGTTGCATGACGGCGGATGCACCCGCCGTCCGCGCAGGAGCCTAGGCTGTACTCCGCACCTGAGTTCGCAGGGCGGCACGACAGCAACGACGCCTCCCTGCCCCTTGTGAAAGGACCCCCGCACATGCCCCGTCGTACAGCGCTCGTCGCCGCGGCCCTCGTGACCGCCGGCATCCTCGCACTTGCGGGCTGCACCGGCGAACCCGCCGAATCCCCCTCTGCGACCACCGGCACACCCGACCCGAACGCGAGCGTCGCCATCCGCCTGGTGCTCGAGCCCGGCAACCTCGACATCCGGCAGACGGCCGGCGTCTCGCTCGACCAGATCTTGATCGACAACGTCTACCAGGGCCTCGTCGCGCGCACCGCGGAGGGCGAGATCGTGCCCTCGCTCGCAGAATCGTTCGACGTGAGCGAGGACGGCCTCACCTACACGTTCGAGCTGCGCGAGGGCGTGCTGTTCCATGACGAGCAGGAGCTCACCGCGGCCGATGTCGTGTGGTCGCTGCAGACCCGCAGGGACTCCGACACGTGGAGCGACGCCGACCGGCTTGCCCGCGTCGACCGCATCGCCGCGGAGGGGCAGACCATCACCCTCACGCTGAGCGAGCCCGACTCATCACTGTTGTGGAACCTCACCGGCCGCGCCGGCATCGTCTTGAAGAAGGACGACAAGGTCACCTACGAGACCGCGGCCAACGGGACCGGTCCGTTCACCCTCACCGACTGGAAGCAGGGCGACAGCATCACGCTGACCCGCTTCGACGGCTATTGGGGCGAGGTGGCGCAGGTCGCCGAGGTCGTCTTCCCGTTCATCCCCGACAACCAGGCCGCCATCAACGCGGCCATCGACGGCGACGTCGACGTGCTGACCGGGTTCGATGCGACCCTCACGGAGCAGATCGAGGGCAGCGGCTTCTCGGTCGAGATCGGCAGCGCGACCGACAAGAGCGTGCTCGCGATGAACAGCACGAGCGGGCCGCTGGCCGATGTGCGGGTGCGCGAGGCGATCCGTCTGGCCATCGACCACGACTCGATCGTCGCGGCGGTCGGCTCGGGCCAGACCCTGTACGGACCGATCCCCGAACCCGACCCGGGCTTCGAAGACCTCTCCGACGTCGTCTCGTACGACCCCGAGGCCGCGAAGGCGCTGCTGGCCGAGGCGGATGCCGAAGAGCTCGACCTGACCCTCACGATCCCGTCGGCCTACGGCACGACGCTGCAGCAGATCCTGGTCTCGAACCTGAACGCCGTCGGCATCACGCTGAAGGTGGATGCCGTCGATTTCGGCACGTGGATCAGCGACGTCTACTCGAACAAGGACTACGAGCTCAGCATCGTCAACCACGCCGAGCCCCGCGACTTCGAGAACTGGGCGAACCCCGACTACTACTTCACGTACGACAACACCGAGGTGCAGGACCTGTACCAGCAGTCGCTGTCGTCCACTGACGAGGGCGAAGCGGCAGAACTGCTGGCACAGGCCGCGCGCATCGTGTCCGAAGACCACGCCGCCGACTGGCTGTACAACTGGTCGTCGGTCGTGGCGGTCTCGCCCGATGTGGCCGGTATGCCCACCGACAACGTCAACTCGCGCATCAACCTCGCCGAGATCACCAAGAGCGACGGGTGATCCGCTACGCGCTGACCCGACTGGCCCTGCTCGTGCTGGGGCTTGTCGTGGCCAGCGTGCTGATCTTCCTCACGCTTCGGGTGCTGCCCGGCGACGTCGCGCAGCAGATCGCCGGAACGAACGCCTCGCCGGCGCAGGTCGACGCGATCCGTGAGCGACTGGGACTGAACGAGCCGCTCACGACGCAGTACGTGCAGTGGGCGACGGGCGTCCTCCGCGGCGATCTCGGCGCCTCGCTGCGAACCGGCACCCCCGTCGTCGAAGAGCTCGTCGAGAAGGCGGCCGTCACGGTGCCGCTGGGACTGCTGGCGATGGTGATCGCGCTGCTGATCGCGTTGCCGTTCGGCGTGCTCTCGGCGATCCGCCGCGGCCGGGCCGACGGCACGACGCTCTCGGTGGGCGCTCAGGCGATCGCGGCCGTGCCGGTCGTGTGGGCGGGCATGATGCTCGTCGTCGTGTTCGCGGTGTGGCTGGGCTGGCTCCCCGCGCAAGGCTTTCCCCGGGACGGCTGGGACGAGCCGGGACGTGCGTTGCGCTCGCTGGTGCTGCCCGCACTGACGATCGGCATCGTCGAGGGCGCCATGCTGATGCGATTCGTACGCAGCGCCACCCTGCAGGCGATCGGCCAGGACTACGTGCGCACCGCTGCGGCGAAGGGGCTCACCCGCACGCAGGCGCTCCTGCGCCACGGCCTGCCCAACGTCGGGCTCTCGATCATCAGCGTGCTCGGCCTGCAGGTGGCCGGCATCATCGTCGGCGCCGTCGTCATCGAGCAGCTGTTCACCCTGCCCGGCATCGGACGGATGCTCGTGGCCGATGTCGGCCTGCGCGACCTGCCCAAGGTGCAGGGAGAACTGCTGGTGATGACCGGCATCGTGCTGCTCATCGGATTTCTCGTCGACCTGCTGCACCGCGTGATCGACCCCCGACAGCGGGAGGCGGCATGAGGATCCCCGGCTGGCTGCGTCGCCTCTGGCGCACGGCATCGGGCCGCTTCGGCGTCATCGTCGTCGTGGTCGTCGGCGTCACGGCACTCATCGCACGGTTCTGGACCCCGTTCGACCCGATCGACGTCGACATTCCGGGTGCCTGGCAGAGCCCGAACTGGCCGCACCTGCTCGGCACCGACAACACGGGGCGCGACATCCTGAGCCTGCTCATGGCCGGCGCGCGCACGACGGTGTGGGTGGCCGCGGGTGCAGGGCTCGTCGCGACGCTGCTCGGTCTCGCGCTCGCCGCGCTCGGCGCCCTGACCGCTCGGTGGGTGCGCGAATCGACCGCGGTGCTCGTCGACATCCTCGTCGCCTTTCCCGTGCTGCTGATCGCCATGATGCTCTCGTCGGTGTGGGGCGGGTCGCTCCTGGTCGTGATCGTCTCGGTCGGCATCGGCTTCGGGGTGAACGTCGCCCGCGTCACGCGCCCCGAACTGCGCCGCGTGCTGCACAGCGATTTCGTGGTCGCCGCGCGCGCGTCCGGCCTCACCGGTGGGCAGGTCCTCATGCGTCACCTGCTGCCCAACGTCGCGCCCGTGTTCATCGTGCAGCTGTCGTGGGGCATGGCCGTCGCCGTGCTCGCCGAAGCAGGCCTGAGCTATCTCGGCTTCGGCGCACCCGTGACCGAGCCGTCGTGGGGCGTGCTGCTGAGCGACCTGCAGCTGCACATCACGACCCATCCGCTCTCGGTCGTCTGGCCCGGACTCGCGATCACCCTGACCGTCCTGGGACTCAACCTGCTCGGCGACGGGCTGCGCGAAGCGACCGATCCGACCCTGTCGCAGCGCACCGCTGCTGCGCGCACGCACACGCCGGCGGTGGTGGCATGAGCCTCATCGTCCGCGACCTCGTGATCACGATCGGCGACCGGCGCGTCGTCGACGGCGTGTCGTTCGAGGTGCCCGACGGTGCCCGCGTGGGACTGATCGGCGAATCGGGATCAGGCAAGTCCCTCACCGCCCTCGCGCTGCTCGGGCTGCTGCCCGACGGCGCGACGGCGAGCGGCAGCATCCTCTGGAACGGCCGCGAACTCGTCGGCATGCGCGACCGCGAGCTGGCAGAGCTCCGCGGCGACGAGATCGGCATCGTCTTCCAAGAGCCGCGGACCGCCCTCAACCCCATCCGCACCGTCGGCCGCCAGATCGCGGAGTCGATCCGCATCCACCAACCCGTCTCGCGGCGCGAAGCCGCCCAGCGGGCCGTCGCGGAGGCAGAGCGGATGCGGCTGCCCGCACCCGCGTCGATCGTCGCCCGCTACCCGCACCAGCTGTCGGGCGGCCAACGGCAGCGCGTCGCGATCGCGATGGCACTCGCATGCAGGCCACGCCTGCTGATCGCCGACGAACCGACCACCGCCCTCGACGTGACCATCCAGGCCGAAATCCTCGAGCTGCTCCTCGACCTCGTCGAAGACGACGGAATGTCACTCGTGTTCATCACGCACGACCTCGCCGTCCTGTCGCAGATCGCGACGCACGCCGTTGTGCTCGAAGACGGCCGTGTCGTCGAACAGGGCGCCCTCTCGACCCTGCTCACCGAGCCGGCCTCCCCCGTGACGCAGGGGCTCCTGCGCGACGCGACCACCACCCTGTGGCGCCCGGGAGGTGCCGCATGAGCGACGCGCTCATCACCGGACGGGGGCTCACCCGCCGCTTCCGCGCACCGGCGAAGCGGCTCTTCGCCCCCGCGCAATGGACGACCGCGCTCGAAGACGCCGACGTCGACGTGCGTGCGGGCTCGGCGGTCGGCATCATCGGCGAGTCCGGTTCGGGCAAGTCGACGCTCGTGCGACTGCTCACCGGCCTCGACGTCCCCGACGAAGGAACCGTCACCGTGGACGGCACACAGGTCGACGCTCGGGCCCGCGCGCGAGACCTGCACTGGCTGCGTCGCCAGACCGGCATCGTCTTCCAGGACCCGTATGCGTCGCTCGACCCGCGTATGAGCGTCGGCCGCGTCATCGCTGAACCGCTGTGGGCGCTCGAGATCGACGGCGACCGCCGGGAGCGGGTGCGCGACGTCCTGCGACAGGTGGGGCTGGAGCCCGAGATGGCCGAGCGCTACCCGCACGAGTTCTCGGGCGGTCAACGGCAGCGGATCGCGCTGGCCCGCGCCATCGTGCACCGCCCCCGCATCCTCGTCGGCGACGAACCGCTCTCGGCACTGGACGTGACGGTGCGCGCGCAGATCCTCGACCTGCTGCGCGACCTGCGGGCGACGCAGGACCTCACCCTCGTGATGGTCTCGCACGACATCGGCGTCGTGCAGAACCTGTGCGACGAGGTCATCGTCATGAAGGACGGTCGCATCGTCGAAGAGGGCCCGACCGAGAAGGTGCTGCTCGAACCGCAGGTCGCCTACACGCGGCGACTGCTCGCGTCGATCCCGGTCATCGCGACGCCTCGTCCGCCGTCGGGGCACTGACCCGTCGCCCATGTCGGAGGGTGCGCGTAGCCTGTGGCACATGCACGCGATCGTCCCTCCCTATCTCCTGGCCCGACTCGCTGCCACCGACGAGCCTCACCTCGCGCGCGCGGCACAGGCGGCGCGCGCGACGCTCGCGGTGCCACGCACCTACGATCCGGTGCGCGCTGTCATCGACGTCACGGTCGAAGGCGACGCGCTCGTGTTCGAGGCCTCGCCGGTGCCCGATCGCGTCATCTCCGATGCGCAGAACCGTGAAGAACTGCCCGGCGTGCTGGTGCGCGCAGAAGACGACCCGCCGACCGGCGACGCCGCAGCAGACGACGCGTTCGACGGCCTCGGGTACACGCATCGCTTCTTCTGGGAGGCGTTCGAGCGGTCCTCGCTCGACGGCGCGGGTGCGCCGCTGCGCGCGACCGTCCACTACGGCGTCGACTACGACAACGCGTTCTGGGACGGACAGCAGATGGTGTTCGGCGACGGCGACGGCGAGGTGTTCACCGGCTTCACACGATCGGTCACCGTCATCGCGCACGAACTCGGCCACGGCGTCGTCGAACACGCCGGCGGCCTCGAGTACCAGGGGCAGTCCGGCGCCCTCAACGAGTCCATCGCCGACGTTTTCGGCGCGCTGACCGAACAGCATCGGCTCGGCCACACCGCAGACCAGGCCGACTGGCTGATCGGTGCCGGCATCTTCACCGAGGTCGTCACGGGGACGGCGCTGCGGTCGATGAGCGCCCCCGGCACGGCGTACGACGACGATGTGCTCGGCAAAGACCCCCAGCCGGGGCACATGCGCGACTACGTCGTCACGACCGGCGACAACGGCGGCGTGCACATCAACTCCGGCATCCCCAACAAGGCCTTCCACCTCGTCGCCACGACGCTCGGCGGGTACGCCTGGGAGCGCGCCGGCCGCATCTGGTACGGCGCACTCACGGGCGGCACCCTCTCGCGCACAGCCTCGTTCACGGACTTCGCTGCCGCCACGACAGCGACCGCCGAGCAGGAGTACGGTGAGGACTCGGAGGAGGCCGCCGCCGTCCGGGATGCCTGGATCGGCGTCGGAGTGACCGAGGATGCACCGACCGCCTGAGCCCGACACGCATGACCCGAGCGCCCCGCGCGACGACGCGCTCGACGACCGCGAACCCGCCGCGTCAGCGACGCTCATCGAGATCACCGTCGCCCGCACCGGCGGCATCGCGGGCCGCACGCGGACCTGGTCGGTCACGGCCCGCGGCGACGGCACCGCGCAGTGGATCACGCTCATCGAACAGTGCCCGTGGGATGCCGAAGCGGACACCCCCGCCCGCGGCGCCGACCGGTTCGTCTGGACCGTCGATGCCATCGAGGACGAACGTGCCCGCTCCGCCGAGATCGACGACGGCGACCTCGCCGGCGCGTGGCGAGAACTCATCGATGCCGTGCGTGATGCCGACGACGAGGCGCCGGCTCTCCCGCAACCACCCACCTCGGGCGGCGAAGCCCCGTCAGCGCCGACCGAACAGTGAGCGCTTGCCGGTGGGCTTGAGCGACTTCTGCATGTAGATGGTGCCGAGCCAGCGACCGAACTTTCGACCCACGCGCCCCATACGACCGACCTCTTCGAAGCCGAGGCGCTCGTGGATCGCGACCGACGCCTCAGCCCCCTTGTCGCTGATGACGGCCACCATCTGCCGGATGCCCTGCTGCTCGCACGCCACGATGAGCGCCTGCAGCAGCGCACTGCCGAGGCCCTTGCCCGTCGCTGCCTGCCCCAGATAGATCGAGTTCTCGACCGTGTAGCGGTAGCCGCTCTTGCCGGTCCACGGCGAGACGAGCCCGTAGCCCAGGATCTGCCCCGTCGGTGAGACCGCGACGAGGAACGGCAGTTTCAACTTCTCGAGATACTCGAACTTCTCGACCCACTGCGCGTGCGACCAGCGCTTCTCGTCGAAGGTCACGACCGAGTTGGTGACGTAGTAGTTGTAGATCTCGCGCACATCGGGCATGTCGGCCTTGCGTGCGGGCCGGATCTCGAAGCTGAAGGGCCGCTCCGGTTCGGGCGCTCGACGAAGGTGCCGCGGCAGCCTGCGCCGGTCGCGTTCGTACTCCTCCTCCAGCATGCGGCCAGCCTACGCGTCCCTCGTCATCCGGCGACCTGCCAATCCACGGGGCGCGCGCCGAGCCCCGCGAGCAGGTCGTTCGCGCGCGAGAACGGCCGCGATCCGAAGAAGCCCCGACGTGCAGACAGCGGCGAGGGATGCGGCGAGGTGATGATCGGCGTCTGCCCGAGCAGAGGCTGCAGGCCGGCGGCATCCTTGCCCCACAAGATGGCGACGAGCGGCGCATCACGGGCGACGAGCGCGCGGATCGCGTGCTCGGTGATCTCCTCCCAGCCCCAGCCGCGGTGCGACCCGGGTGATCCGGGCGCGACGGTGAGCACCCGGTTCAGCAGCATGACGCCCTGCGCGCTCCACGACGACAGGTCACCGTGCGATGCGGGTGCGATGCCGAGGTCATCGTGGAGTTCGCGGTAGATGTTGCCGAGGCTGCGCGGCAGCGGGCGCACGTCGGCGTCGACCGCGAACGACAGTCCGATCGGGTGACCGGGCGTCGGGTAGGGGTCCTGCCCGACGATCAGGACGCGCACGCCGTCGAACGGCTCCGCGAACGCCCGCAGCACCCGATCGCCCGCGGGCAGATACGGTCGTCCCTCGGCGGCCTCGGCCCGCAGCCGATCGCCGAGCGCCGCAAGCTGCGGTGCGACCGGCTCGAGCTGCCTCGCCCAGCCGGGATCGATCAGGCCTGCAGCGGCGAGTCCCTCGAGCGTCGCGGGCATCACGCGCTCGCTGCGTCGCCGCTCACACCGGCATCCTCTTCGGTCACGGTTCCGCGTGCCGACCAGGGGAAGTCGATCCACCGGTCGGTCTCACGCCACACGTAGTCGGGCATCGCGACCGATCCGGGCTTGGAGTAGATGCACACCGAACGGACATCGGCACCGGCCTCGGTCAGCATCGCGACGGCGAGCGCAAGCGTGCGCCCACTGTCTGCGACGTCGTCGACCAGCAGTACGCGCTTACCCGGCAGGTATCCCAGGTCGAGGTCGGGCGGCAGCAGCGCGGGGGCATCGAGCACGGTGCCGATCCCGGTGTAGAACTCGACGTTCAGCGCGCCGCAGCTCTTGACCCCGAGCCCGTAGGCGATCGCGCCGGCCGGCAGCAGCCCGCCGCGTGCGATCGCGACGACCACCTCGGGCACGAAGCCGTCGCCGATGATTCGGCGGGAGAGATCGCGACTGGCCTCACCGAACCCGTCCCAGGTCAGAATCTCGCGCTGCGTGCTCACCGGTCCTCCTCCGCCACGAGACCACAATAGGCGCGCGGCGATCCGCGAGGGTGCGCCCGCACGGCACTCCTAGACTGACGCCGTGGCATCCCGAACCGCATTGCGCGACTCCGCGCTGGGCATCACCGCCGGCCTCATCGGCTGGTTCATCCTCGTCGAGATCGTCTCCGGCATCCTGCAGGGCTACTACGTGCCGCTGTTCAGCGACATCGTCATCGAGCTCGGCATCCACGACTCCGATGTCAACTGGTTCGAGGCGGCCCAGCTGCTGCTGTCAGCCCTCGTCGTGCCGGTGCTGGCAAAGCTCGGCGACATGTACGGCCACAAGAAGATCCTGCTGATCGCCGCCGTCCTCACCGCCGGCGCAACCTGGTGGCTGGCATTCGCCGACTCGTTCACGACGTTCCTCATCGCCTGGGCGCTGCAGGGGTTCTACGTCGTCTGGCTGCCCCTGGAGATCGCGCTCATCTTCGAGCGGGGTCGCCGGCAGAACCACGGCGTCTCGTTGACGCGTCGGGCTGCCGGTCTGCTGGTCGTCGGACTCGAGGCCGGCGCGATCATCGGCGCGCTGGCCGCCGGGCGCATCTATGCGGCGACGGGAGATCTGACCGTCACCCTCATCGTGCCCGCCGTCGCCGTGACGATCGTGGCGGTCGTGATCTGGCTGTTCGTACCGGAGTCGACGCCGCAACCCGGACGCTCGCTCGACACCTGGGGCTTCGTGATCCTCGCATGGGGCCTGCTGCTGGTCACCGGGGCGCTGGCGTGGATACGGATGATCGGCGAGCTCGACCTGGGCGAGGGTGCCTGGTTGTGGGTCGTGGCGCTGCTGCTCGCCGGCGTCGCGGTGCTGGTGTGGTTCGTGTTCTACGAACTGCGGCAGGCGGACCCCGGGATCGACATCCGCGTGCTGCGGCGGCCCGAGATGTGGCCGGTGCAGGCCACCGCCTTCCTCATCGGCATCAGCCTGCTGGGCGCACAGGGGCCCCTATCGACCTACGCCGGCACCGATCCGTCGCTCGGCTACGGGCTGGGGCTCGACTCCACGGAACGTTCCAACATCATCGGGGTGTATCTCGTCTCGCTCATCGTCGGGGCGGTGCTGTTCGCGGTCACGTCCCGGCGCGCGTCGCCGCGAATCGTCCTCATCGCCGCTGCACTGCTCGTCGGAGTCGGGTACACGCTGTTCCTGCCGTTCCACCTCGAGCTGTGGCAGGTGCTGCTGAACCTGTCGATCGCGGGGCTCGGCTGCGGTGCGCTCGTGGGCGCAATGCCCGCCGCCGCTGCGGCAGCGGCACCGATCGGGCAGACCGGCGTCGCCTCAGCCCTCACCAACACGACCAAGACGATCGGCGGCACCTTCTCGTCTGCCGTGTTCGGGGTCGTGCTCGCTGCGGGAGCCGGCACTGTCGCCAGTCAGACCGCGGCATCGCTGGGTGGCTACATGACGGTCTGGGCGATCTGCGCCGCGGGTGGCTTCGTCGCCGCGATCCTGTTGTTCTTCGTGCCGAAGGTCGCGTTCGCCGATTCCGACGTGTCCGCAGTCTGACCGTCCTCCGGCACGCGGGTCAGTGCGACCCGGGGATGCGGGGGCGCAGCGGACCGCGGGCCAGCAGGTGCTGCGCGGACTGCGCGACGGGGCGCATCGTGATGAGATCGAGGTTCACGTGGCCCGGCGCGTTCAGGGCGTACGAGATCACATCGGCGACGTCGTCCGCGACCAGCGGCCGTTCGACGCCTTCATACACGCGCTCGGCGCCGACCTGGTCCCCGCCGAGCCGGTTCAAGGTGAACTCCGGCGTGTAGACCATGCCGGGCGCGACCTCGGTGACCCGGATCGGCTCCCCGTTGAGCTCGAGACGCAGCGCGCGCACCAGCATCGACTCCCCCGCCTTGGCCGCGTTGTAGCCGGCACCGCCCGGGTACGCGGTCTGCGCGGCCGTCGAGGTGACGTAGAGCGTGTCAGCGTGACCGCCGTCGCCGATCGAGCCGCGCAGCAGCGGCAGCAGCGCCGCCGTCACGAGCTGCGCCGACAGCACGTTCACCTCGAACATCCAGCGCCAGTCGTCGGGGTCGCCGTCCTCGACCTTGTCGGTGCCGCGCGCGCCGCCGGCGATGTGCACGAGTGCGTGCACCGGTCCCGTCTGCTCCAAGTGGGCCGCGAGTGCGTCGATGTCGGCCTGCTTCGACAGGTCGGCGGCGAATGATGCCGACCCGACCTCGGCATCGAGCGCGGCGAGCCGCTCCGCCCGGCGCGCGACGCCCACGACGTCCCACCCTGCGGCACGCAGCGCGCGAACCGTCGCCTCGCCGATGCCGGAACTGGCGCCGGTCACGACGGCGCGTCTGGCGGTGGTGCGGGGTGCCTCGGTGTCAGTCATGCCCCCACGCTAGCCCCGCGGCGCGTTACGTCACATTTCCGCGCCGTTGTTTGCGGATTCCCGCCTCCGTACGCTCGGGTGCAGGCCACGGCGACCGTCGTCGGCCGCAGACCGCAGGACGGGGACCCGACATGACCGCTGACGCGAACTGGCGCTTCGAGACCAAGCAGATCCACACCGGGGCCGCACCCGACCCGGTGACCAAGGCCCGCGCGACGCCGATCTACCAGACCACCTCCTACGTGTTCGACAACGCCGACCACGCCGCGAACCTGTTCGCGCTGGCCGAGTTCGGCAACATCTACACCCGCATCCAGAACCCGACCCAGGATGTCCTCGAACAGCGTCTCGCGGCGCTGGAAGGCGGCACCGGTGCCCTCGTCCTGTCAAGCGGCCAGGCCGCATCGACGTTCGCCATCCTCAACATCGCGCAGGCCGGCGACCACTTCGTCGCGTCGAGCTCGATCTACGGCGGCACCTACAACCTGTTCAAGTACACGCTCGCCAAGCTCGGCATCGACGTCACCTTCGTCGAGAACCAGGATGACCCCGAAGAGTGGCGGCGCGCCGTGCGTCCGAACACGAAGCTGCTGTTCGCCGAGACGATCGGCAACCCGCGCATCAACGTGCTCGACATCCGCACCGTCGCCGACGTCGCCCACGAGGCGGGCGTGCCGCTCATCGTCGACAACACCATCGCGACCCCGTACCTGATCCGCCCCTTCGAGCACGGTGCCGACATCGTCGTCCACTCGGTGACGAAGTTCCTCGGCGGCCACGGCACCACGATCGGCGGTGTGGTCATCGACGGCGGGACCTTCCCCTGGTCCCAGCACGTCGAGACCTTCCCCGGACTCACCGAACCCGACCCGTCCTACCACGGGGCCAGCTACACGACGGCGGTCGGCGACGGACTCGCCTACATCATCAAGGCTCGCGTTCAGCTGCTGCGCGACCTCGGTTCGGCCATCGCGCCGCAGAGCGCGTGGAACCTCATCCAGGGTGTCGAGACGCTGTCGCTGCGCATTGAGCGCCACGTGCAGAACGCGCAGGAGATCGCAGAGTGGCTCGACAACCGCGACGACGTCGCGAGCGTCAACTACTCGGGCCTCCCGTCATCGCCGTGGTACGCGGCCGCCAACCGCTACGCGCCCAAGGGCGTCGGCGCCGTCCTGTCGTTCGAGCTCAAGGGCGGCGTCGAAGCCGGGCGCGAGTTCGTCAACTCGCTCACGCTGTTCAGCCACCTCGCCAACATCGGAGATGTCCGCTCGCTCGTCATCCACCCGGCATCCACGACGCACGCCCAGCTCACGCCCGAGCAGCAGCTCACCGCGGGTGTCACGCCCGGCCTCGTCCGCCTGTCGGTGGGCCTCGAGAACATCGACGACCTCAAGGCCGACCTCGAGCAGGCCCTGGCCGCCGCGCGACGCGTCTCCGAGGCCGCCCGCGCCTGACCGTCCTCCTCCTCAAGGCCACAAGCGCCCCGCCCCGTCTCCACGGGCCGGGGCGCTTCGGCGTTCCCCCCTCCGAGTTCGGGTCGCGAATCGCCGGTGCGCAACCCGCCGCACCCACCGTTTACGACCCGAAGCCGAGGAGGATCGGCGACCGAGCCGTAATACGACGACCCCGACAGCGGGCTGACGGGAGAATGGACGCATGGACTGGCAGACCTCCGAAGACACGGTGCCGTCGGCGCCGATCACGGAGGCCGACGCGCGGCTGCTGCTCGGGCGCCCGCCCACGACGGGCGCGTGGCGCGACGGCGACCTGGTGGGGCGGCGCCGCTTCGCCTCGTTCGGCCGGTTCACGACTGAGGGCGGCCGCGAGCTTCCCGGCGTCCGCCTCGCATACGAGACGTGGGGTGAGCTGAACGGGGCGCGTGACAACGCGATCCTGGTCCTCCACGCACTCACCGGCGACAGTCATCTGGCGGGGCCCGCCGAGCCTGGCCATCCCACGGCAGGGTGGTGGGACGACATCGTCGGCCCCGGCGCCCCCATCGACACGGACCGCTGGTTCGTCGTGGCCCCGAACATGCTCGGCGGATGCCAGGGCTCGACGGGGCCCGCCAGCATTGCGCCCGACGGCTACGAGTGGGCGTCGCGGTTTCCGTACCTCACGATCCGCGACCAGGTGTCGGCGCAGGTGCGGTTGGCCGACGCGCTCGGCATCGAGGTGTGGGCTGCGGTCGTGGGCGGCTCGATGGGCGGCATGCATGCCCTCGAGTGGGGTGTCGGTCACCCCGAGCGACTGCAGCGCCTCGCCGTGCTGTCGTCGCCCCCGACGACCACCGCCGACCAGATCGCCCTCAACTCGGTGCAGTTGGACGCGATCCGGGTCGACCCGCGGTTCGCCGGCGGCGAGTACTACGACGCGGGCGACGGGGACGGCCCGCACCGGGGGCTCGCGCTCGCCCGCCGGATGGCCCTGCTGAACTATCGCAGCCCCACTGAGCTCAACCAGCGGTTCCAGCGGTCGTGGCAGTCCGACAAGAGCCCGCTCGGACACGGCGGGCGGTTCGCGGTGGAGAGCTATCTCGATTTCCACGGCAACAAGTTCACGCGCCGCTTCGACGCCAACTCGTACATCGCGCTCGTCGAGGCGATGAACTCGCACGATGTCGGGCGCGACCGCGGCGGCGTCGACGACGCTCTGGCGCTGGTGACGGCGCGCACGCTCGTCCTGGGCATCGACAGCGACCGCCTCTTCCCCATCGAAGGGCAGCACAGCATCGCGCGCGGCATCCGCACGACGATCGACGACGGCGCGGTCGTGCTGTCGAGCGATTTCGGGCACGACGGCTTCCTCATCGAGACGGCGGCCGTCGGCGCCCACCTGCGCCGCCTCATGGCGGCCTGACCCTCCCCTCACGCGGGATGGCGCACCTCGCAGTCGGACCCAGGTGCGAGCACGGTCTCGAGGGCAGAGCACGTCGCCGAATCGGGCGGCGACAGAGCCCTCCTCACACGGTGCGACGGTACCGCCACGGCAGCGTGGCCGTTTCGAGACGGTGGATGCCGTTCTCGGTCGGTTCACCGGGGTGTTCGGCGTCGCCCTGCCACAGCATGAGGCCGCCATCGGCGGCCACCGTGTCGAACCGCTGCACCCCCGCGCCGTCAGCGATCGCGAGTGCCTCGGCCACCGTGGCGACGCGCGTCAGCGCGTGCAGCGTCACCCACGTCGGCGGGTAGAGCACGAGCGCGCCGGCGCCGTGCGCCGCGAGCGCGTCGGCGGGGCCGAGCCATTGCGCCGAGACAGCCTCGTCGGGCTGCAGCGTGAGGTCGCCGCCGGGATCGGCCGCAAGGAAGAACCAGGTGCGGATGCGCACCGGCATCCGTTCGGGTGGCGTCCACCTCGACAGCGCCACGAGGTCGCCCGCCTGCAGGTGCATCCCGGTCTCTTCCGCGGTCTCGCGCACCGCGGCGGCGCGAAGCGTGGCGTCGTGGTCGTCCCGGGCGTCGCCGGCTTCGACTTTGCCGCCGGGAAACACCCACGCGCCGGCGAAACTGCCCCGGTCGGGGCGCTCCAGCAGCAGCGTCTCGATGCCTGCCGCGCCGTCGCGCAGCAGCACCACGGTCGCCGCTTCGGGCAGCCGTGCGGGCGTGTTGTGAGACGTCGTCGTCATCCCGCCAGGGTACGGGCCGGCGCCGAACGCCGGGACTGCACCGAGAGGCTGGTCACTGCCAGGCCCAGTCCGGCAACAGCGAGCGCGGCCCCGACCCAGACCGGCGCGACGTACCCGAACCCTGCCGCGATCACCAGACCGCCGAGGTACGCCCCCATCGCGTTGCCGATGTTGAGCGCCGAATGGTTGAGCGCGGCGGCGATCGACTGGTTGTCTTCAGCGACGTCCATGAGCCGAGTCTGGATGGCGGGGCTGAGCACCGACGAGGCGAACCCGACCGCGAACACGAGCACGGCGACCGCGACGATCCAGTGCGCCGTGAGCGCCAACAGCACCTGCACCAGGATGAGCAGCACGAACCCGCCCACCAGCGTCCGGCGCAGGTCGAGATCGGCCAGGCGCCCGCCGAGCAGGTTGCCGATCGTCATGCCGAGCCCCATCACGACGAGGATGACGGGCACGACCCACTCGGGCGACCCGGCCACCTCGGTCACGAGCGGCGCGACGTAGCTGTAGACGGCGAAGAAGCCGCCGAAGCCGATGGCGCCCACTCCGAGGGTGAACCAGACCTGCGGGATGCGGAAGACGCGCAGCTCGGCGCGCAGGGTGCGACTGGCATCGCCTTCGTGCGCCGGCACGAACAAGCCGATGAGCACCGCCGCCAGCAAGAAGATGCCGGCGACGACGGCGAAGGCGACCCGCCATCCGAACTGCTGACCAAGGAAGGTTCCGGCCGGCACGCCGACGACGTTGGCGACCGTGAGCCCGGTGAGCATGAAGGCGACGCCCTGCGCGCGCCGGCCCGGTCCCAGCACGTCGGCGGCGACGAGCGCCCCGATGCCGAAGTACGCACCGTGGGGCAGACCCGCCAGCACGCGCGAAGCCGCGACGAGTTCGAAGGTCGGCAGCACGAAGGTGAGTGCGTTGCAGACGGTGAGCGCTGCGGCGAGCACGAGCATGACGCGATGACGCGGGAACCGTGCGACGACCCCGGCGATCGTCGGTGCGCCCACGACGACACCGAGGGCGTAGAACGAGATGAGCCAGCCGGTGTGCGCGATCGCGGTCTCGGCGTCGGCGGCCCACAGTTCGGGCAGCAGGTCGCGCGCCATGTCGGGCAGCAGGCCCATGACGGTGAACTCGGTCATGCCGATGCCGAAGCTGCCGACGGCGAGGGAGAGGAGCGCCCACGTCGCCGCCCCCCTCGAGCGATTCGAGGAGGTCATGGAGGCGATGCTATCGATTCGCCAGAGCGGTGTCGAATCGATTCGAGCCCGCGACGCCGCGACCTCGGATCGCTAGGCTGGGTTCGACGCCTTGCGCCGGCGTCACCGGCGAGGCAAGGACGATGACGTTCATGACTGACGATGATGCGTTCGCATCCCTCCGCACGATCGTCGACGGGGTCGAACCCGAACTGCGCCCCGGCATCCAACGTCTGCTCGAGCACCTCGACGCCGACGACCTTGCCGAGCGCGAACCCCGCGATGTGGTCGGCGCGGCCTCGTCGCTCAGCGCGCTCGCCGCTCGCCGCGCACCCGGCGAGACCCTCGTCTCGGTGTTCACGCCGACCCTGCGCGAGGACGGCTGGGCCTCCCGCAGAACCATCGTCGACATCGCCACCGACGACTCGCCGTTCCTCGTCGACTCCGTCACGGCCGCCGTCGCCCGGCTCGGACTGACCGTCCATCTGCTGCTGCACCCCGTGATCGCGGTGCGTCGCGATGACGATGGTGAAGTGCTCGAACTCGACGCGCCGGGAGGCGACCGCGAATCATGGATCCACCTCGAGGTCGACCGCGTGCCGACCGAAGAGGGGCGAGCCGAGCTCGAAGCGCGGTTGCGTGCCGTGCTCGCCGATGTGCACGCCGCCGTCGCCGACTGGCCGGCGATACGACGGGCGTGCCTCGACATCGTCGCCGACCTGCGCGCCGCGCCCCCGACGACCGCCGATCCGGCGGAAGTGGCGCGGACCGCCGAGTTCCTCGACTGGCTGGCAGAGGACAACTTCACGTTCCTGGGGTACCGCGAACAGCTCCTCGTCGAAGTGGACGGCGAAGACGCACTGCGTCCGGTCGCGCATTCCGGCCTCGGCATCTTGCGCAAGCCGACCGCCGACGTGGCCCGCCTGCGCCCCGAAGCGCAACGCACCGCGCGCGAGCCCCGGCTCCTGACGATCACGAAGGCGAACTCGCGTGCGACCGTGCACCGCGACGTGTACCTGGACTACATCGGCATCCGCACCTTCGACGGCGAGGGCCGGGTGACCGGCGAACGGCGATTCCTCGGCATGTTCACCTCAGTCGCCTATGCGGCGTCGGTGCTGACGCTGCCGATCGTCGGCGCCAAGGTGCGTGCGGTGCTGCAGGCTTCGGGCCACGCGCCGGATTCGCACTCCGGCAAAGACCTGCTGCAGGTGCTCGAACAGTACCCGCGCGACGAGCTGTTCCAGGACTCGCCCGAACACCTGCTCGCCGTCGCCACCGAGACGACCCGTCTGCACGAGCGGCGTCGGGCGCGCGTCTTCCTGCGCAAAGACGAGTTCGGCAGGTTCGTCTCGGCGCTCCTGTTCCTGCCCCGTGACCGCTACAACACGACGGTGCGCCTGCGCCTGGAGGCGCTGCTGCGAGACGTGTTCGGGGCCGAGCACGTCGACCACGCCACTCGCGTCGGCGACGCTCCGCTGGCGCAGCTGCACTTCGTCCTGCGGATGCCGCGCGGCGTCTCGATCCCCGATGTCGACGAGGCGACCCTCCAACCGCAGGTCGATGCCGCCATCCGCAGCTGGGATCAGGCGTTCGTCGATGAGGTGCACCACCGTCACGATGAGGATGCCGCGGCCAGCCTGCTCAGTCGCTACGGCGCCGCCTTTCCCGAGTCCTACAAGGAGTTCGTCGAACCGCACGAAGCGCTCGGCGACCTGTCACTGCTGGACCGCCTCGACGGCGGTGAGGCGTTCGCGGTCCGCCTCTACGAACCCGAGAAGCGCAACCCGCAACTGCGCGTGCTCACGATCGCCACCTCTGAGCAGTATCCGCTCACACAGGTGCTGCCGATCCTGACCGATCTGGGGGTCGACGTCGTCTACGAGCGCCCGAACACGCTCACTCTCCCCGACGGCAGCACCCGGCACCTGTCCGACTTCGGATTGACGTGCAGCGAGACGACCCGCTGGGCCGACCCTGCCTGGGGCGCCGCGTTCGAGGATGCGTTCGGCGCGGCGTGGACCGGCGCCGCCGAGAGCGACCGGCTGGGCGCACTGGTGCTGCTGGGCCGGCTCGACTGGCGCCGCATCGTCGTGCTCCGCGCGATCACGATGTATCTGCGGCAGATCGGGTCGGCGTTCTCGGTCGAATATATCGAGCAGGCACTCATCGGCAACCCGGCGATCGCCGCCGACCTGGTGCGCCTGTTCGAGGTGCATTTCGATCCCGACCTGCCCGGTGACCGCGAGGCACAGGCCGAGGAGTTGGGCGCCGCGCTGCTCGACGCACTCGACGCGGTGTCGAGCCTGGACCACGACCGCATCCTGCGGCGGATCATCGGCGTGATCGACGCGACCTGGCGCACGAACTTCTACCAGGTCACCGCAGACGGCGCCCCGAAGCCGTGGGTGGCGATGAAGATCGACTGCAAGCGCGTGCCCGACCTGCCCAAACCGCATCCGATGGCCGAGATCTGGGTGTACTCCCCCGAGGTCGAGGGCACACACCTGCGGTTCGGCAAGGTCGCCCGCGGTGGGTTGCGCTGGAGCGATCGGCGCGAGGACTTCCGCACCGAGGTGCTGGGGCTCGTGAAAGCGCAGATGGTCAAGAACGCCGTCATCGTCCCCACCGGCTCGAAAGGCGGGTTCTTCGCCAAGCGGCTCCCGCCCGCCACCGACCGCGCGGCGTGGCTGGAGGCGGGAAAGGCCGCCTACCGCACCTTCATCCGCGCACTGCTGGACGTCACCGACAACCGCGACGGCACCGAGATCACCGCGCCGGAGCGCGTCGTGCGTCGCGACGACGACGATTCGTACCTGGTGGTGGCCGCAGACAAGGGCACCGCGTCGTTCTCCGACATCTCCAACGGCATCTCGGAGGCCGCCGGGTTCTGGCTCGGCGACGCGTTCGCGTCGGGCGGGTCGGCCGGTTACGACCACAAGGGCATGGGCATCACGGCGCGCGGCGCGTGGGAGTCGATCAAACGCCACTTCCGCGAACTGGGCCATGACACGCAGGCAGACGACTTCACGGTGGTCGGCATCGGCGACATGTCGGGCGATGTGTTCGGCAACGGCATGCTGCTGTCGGAGCACATCCACCTCGTCGCCGCATTCGACCACCGGCATGTGTTCGTCGACCCCGACCCGGATGCCACGGCCTCGTTCGCCGAGCGCCGGCGCCTGTTCGACCTGCCCGGCTCGTCGTGGGACGACTACGACCGTTCCTTGATCTCGGCAGGCGGCGGGATCTTCCCGCTGAGTGCGAAGTCGATTCCGATCAGCGCCGAGATGGCGACAGCGCTCGGATTGGATGCCGGGGTCCGCACGCTCACCCCGGCCGAGCTCAAGCGCGCCGTGCTGCTGGCGCCCGTCGACCTGCTGTGGAACGGCGGGATCGGCACGTACGTGAAGGCGAGCGACGAGACGCACGCCGAGATCGGCGACCGCGGCAACGACGCCATCCGCGTCGACGGCGACGAGCTGCGTGTGCGGGTGGTCGGCGAGGGCGGCAATCTCGGTGTGAGCCAGCGCGGGCGCATCGAAGCAGCCCTGTCCGGCGTGAGCATCAACACCGACGCGATCGACAACTCCGCGGGCGTCGGCACCTCGGACCGTGAGGTCAACATCAAGATCCTGCTCGGTGCGCTCGAGCGCGACGGGCGGCTCGACCGCCCCGCACGCGATGCACTGCTGCGATCGATGACCGACGAGGTCGCCGCGCAGGTGCTGCGCGACAACTACGAGCAGAACGTGCTGCTCGGCAACTCGCGCGCCAACGCCGCCGAGATGCTGCCCTCGCACGATCGGCTCATGCAGTGGCTCGAGGACCGGGACGAACTCGACCGCGATCTGGAGTTCCTGCCGGGCTCGGCCGAGGTGCAGGAACGCATCGACGAGCATCGGGGCCTCACCCGACCTGAGTTCGCGGTGCTGCTCGCCTACGCCAAGCTGGCGCTGAAGGCCGATCTGGCGGCATCCGCTCTCGCCGACGACCCGTGGCTCAGCCGCGCGCTCGCCGAGTACTTTCCCGGACCGATCCGAGACCAGTACGCCGACGACCTCGCCGGGCACCCGCTGCGGGTCGAGATCATCGTGAACTCCGTGGTCAACTCGATGGTCAACCGCGGTGGCGTCACGTTCGCCTACCGGGCCGAGGACGAGACCGGCGCGCCGGTGGAGCAGATCGCCCGCGCGTACGTCGTGGTGCGCGAGGTGTTCGACCTCGGCGGTTTCGTCGCGGCGGTCGAGGCCACCGACAACCACATCCCCTCCCTCGTGCAGACCGAGCTGTACCTGGGCTTCCGGCGCCTGCTCGACCGCGCCACGCGCTGGTTCGCCCAGCACCGACCCGACGGCGTCGACATCGGCGCCGACGTCGAGGCCTTCACCGGCCCGGTTGCGAACCTTTCGGCCCGCCTGCGGGATCTGCTGCGCGGCGACGAACTCGCGCGGTTCGACGAACAGGTGCAGCGCTGGGAAGATGCCGGGGTCCCGGCCCCGCTCGCGCGCCGCGGCGCCGGGATGCTGGCCTCGTACGCCCTGCTCGACATCGTGGAGCAGGCCCGGCTCCGAGAGTGGAACCTCGACGGGCTCGCCGAGGTGTACTTCGAACTCTCGGCACGCGTCGGCTTCGACGACCTGCTCTCGCGGGTGAGCGGGCTGCCGCAGGACGAACGCTGGGGAGCGATGGCGCGCGCCGCGATGCGCGACGACATCTACGCGCTGATGATCGCACTGACCACGTCGGTGGTCGAGCACACCGACCCCGGCGACCCGGCAGTCCGGGTCGCCACGTGGCTGGACCAGGGCGGCGCCGCCGGCGCCCGCGCGCTCGAGGAGGCGCTGGGCGCGATCGATGCCCCCGCCGAGGCGGGGCTCGCGCCGATCTCGGTCGCCGTGCGCAGGCTCCGCTCCCTCGTCCGATAGGGATGCGGGAGGGGTCGATCAGTCCTCGGCGTCGTCGATCGCAGCTTCGAGCCGATCGATCTTCGCGTCGAGTTCGCCGGTGTACCCCGGGCGGATGTCGGCTTTCAGCACGAGCGAGACCCGCGAGCCGAACGGCTCGACGGCGTCGGTGGCCTGCTTGACGACGGCCATCACTTCGTCCCACTCCCCCTCGAGTTCGGTGAACATGCTGGTCGTGCGGTGCGGCAGGCCGGAGGCGCGGACGACCTTGACGGCTTCGGCGACGGCGTCGTGCACCGAGCCGTCGGCCCGGCCGGTGCCGCTGGGGGCGACGGAGAAGGCGATGAGCACTGCGATTCCTTTCGATCGGTCAGACGGGAGCGGAGACGGGGCGCCGATCGCGCACAGGAAGTCGGACGATGCGCACCGCCATCCACACGAACAGCACGACCAGCAGCGCATTGCGCACCGACAGCACCGAGACGGCGAGCGCGTCCGGCACGATCACTCCGCCGTACAGGATCGGATAGACGAGTTGGGTGAGCCCGGCCAGCACGAGACCGAGCGCAGCCGGCGCCCACCACCGTTCGCGGCGCAACACGAGTCCGATGACCAGCGGCGGCACGATCCAGCACAGGTACTGGGGCGAGCCGACCTTGTTGAACACGATGAATCCGGTCACCAGCGCCAGCGACAGCGCGGGGAACATCTCGACGAACGCGGCGCCGCGCCACATTTGGAGGGCGCCGAGCAGTGCGGTGGCCGCGATCACCGCGATCAACAGCGGCGTCATCGCGTCGATCACCGGGTCGATGGACGTGCCCGTCACCTGGAAGGTCAGCAGGTCCGTCGAGTAGTACACCCAGAACCCTTCGACGCCCAGGAGCGCCCCCCACAGGTACGGCGTGCTCACGGGCGCTTCGACCTGCAACCCGCGTGTGGTCTGGTCGGTGATGAACCCGAACGCGTGACCGGCACCACCCGCGACGACGACGGCGATGAGGATCAGTGCGCTCACGACGGCGGCGCCGCCGATGACCGCGCCGCGACGCCGCACAGCGACGACGGCGGCGGCGAGCAGCGCGGCCGGCCACACCTTGATCCACGTGGCTGCGGCGAGGATCATTGCGGCCGCCCACGGCCTGGCCACCAGCCACAGACAGCCGATGATCCCGAGCGCCACGGTGAGCGCGTCGAGCCGGTACAACCCCACCGGCCCGAGCAGCGCGATCGATGTCAACCAGAACCAGCCTGCGACCGAACGTCCGGTCGATCGGGCCCGCCCGATGAGCATCGCGAACGCGACCGCGTCGACCGCGGTCACCAGCATCGCCCACCCCACCGTGTAGCCGACCCCGACCACGCCGAACGCATGAGCGAGCACCATCGGCACGAGTGCGAGCTGCGGATACACCCACCCGCTGTCGATGCCGACGATCGTGCGGCCGGCGAGCGCGTCGGCCGACCAGGGTTCGTAGACCCGGTACACGTCCCCCATCGGCTCGTTCGGCATGACGAACCCGAGCCACGCGACGCCAAGGTGCACGACGGCGAAAGCCACCCAGAGCACACCCCGTCTCGACACGCCTCTCATCCTAGGCAGGGCCCCTGTGCGGCTTGGTTCCCGGTCGTTGAGCGAGGGAGAATCGCGACCGAGACGAAACGGGCACTCAGTCCGCAACCGCCCCGATCGCCGCGGGCAGCGACGCTGCGACGTCGAGCGCCGTGACCGGGCCGCCCCCGTTCGCGCGCACCGCCAGCAGGGCGGCACGCGAGTGCAGCCACGCCCCCGAGGCCGCCACCGGCGCGAGCGGCGTGCCGGTCGACACCGCGGCGGCGAGGGCGCCCACGACACCGGCGAGCACGTCGCCCGAGCCGGCCGTCGCGAGCCGATGTGTCTCGACGTCGATGCGGTGCACCGCCCCGTGCGGGTCGGCGACGACGGTCATCGCCCCCTTGAGCAGCACGACGACACCGGCGACCCGAGCGGTCTCGACCGCGGCATCCACCCGATCACCGTCGACGGATGCCAGCCCGAACACGTCGCGCAGACGGTCGTGCTCACGGTCGTGCGGCGTGACGATGACGGGCGCCGACGTGTCTCCCACGAGGTCGAGGGCGCCCGCGTCGACCACCACCGGCACATCGCCCCGCAAGATCTCCCGCAGCGCCGCGGTCTCGTCCGATGTGCGGGCCGCGGCATCCGTGCCCGACCCGATCAGCCACGCCTGCACCCGACCGTCCGCACACACGGTCTCGGGGCGGCGGTGCAGCACGAGGTCGGCGGCGCGACGGGGCCCGAGGTAGCGCACCATGCCGACGCCGGTGCGCCACGCCGCCTCGACGCCGAGCACCGCTGCGCCCGGGTACCGGTCCGATCCGGTTCGCACCCCCAGAACGCCACGGGAATACTTGTCGTCGGAGCCGGTTGGCTCAGACAGGACGCCCGCAGTGTCGTCCGCCGTCCACGCGCCCATCATGGCGTCACCCTACCTCGGCCGCGCGCCCTGACCGCTGGAGAGACCATGAGCCTGCTGTTCACCCCGATCGACGTGCACGGTGTGACGGTGCGCAACCGGCTGTGGGTCGCGCCCATGTGCCAGTACTCGGCAGCCGACGGGGTGCCCAACGACTGGCACCACGTGCACCTCGCGCAATTCGCGTCAGGCGGCGCCGGCGTCGTCATCGCCGAGGCCACCGCCGTGGTTCCCGAGGGACGCATCTCACCCGATGACACAGGGCTGTGGAACGACGAACAGCGCGACGCATGGGCGCCGATCACCGCCGCGATCGAGGCACGCGGGGCCGTCCCTGCGGTGCAGCTCGCACACGCCGGCCGCAAGGCGTCGACGTGGGCGCCGTTCGCACCCGAGAGCGGATCGGTTCCCGCTGATCAGGGCGGCTGGACGACCGTCGCGCCCTCAGCGGTGGCCTTCACCGGGTACGACACCCCGGAGGCCCTCGATCTCGACGGCATCGACGCGGTCGTATCCGCCTTCGCCGCGGCTGCCGTGCGCGCCGTGGCGGCCGGATTCCGCATGCTCGAGGTGCACGCCGCGCACGGGTATCTGCTGCACCAGTTCCTCTCTCCCCTGTCCAATCAGCGCACCGATGCGTACGGCGGCTCCCTCGAGAACCGCGCGCGCCTGCTGCTGCGGGTCGTGGATGCCGTGCGCGACGCCGTCGGCGACACCCCCGTGCTCGTGCGCCTCTCCGCGACCGACTGGGTCGATGGCGGCTGGGATGTCGAACAGACCGTGCAGGTTGCCCGCTGGCTCGTCGAGCGCGGTGTGGCCGCGTTCGACATCTCCAGCGGCGGACTCGTCGCCGAAGCCCGGATCACGACGGGCCCCGGCTACCAGGTCGCCCTCGCCGCCGCCGTTCGCCGTGGCACCGGCGCGCTCGTCAGCGCAGTCGGCGAGATCACGAGCGGCCCGCAGGCCGAGCAGGTGCTCGAGGCGGGCGACGCCGACATCGTGCTGGCCGGGCGCGAATGGCTGCGCGACCCCCACTTCGGGCTCCGCGCCGCCGGCGAACTCGGTGAGGATGCCGAGATCTGGCCGGCCCAGTACGTGCGAGCGCGGCGGCGGGCATAGCACCCGCGCGCGAACTCCGCAGTCTGCGACGAACTCCGCAGCATCCGGGATGGATGCTGCGGAGTTCGCGTCTACATGCGGAGATGCGGAGGGTCAGTAGCCGCGACGCGTCGCGTCCTGCACCTCACCCACGAGCTCCTCGATGATGTCCTCCAGGAACAGCACCGCGGTGATCTCGCCGCGCGCATCGCGCACCTGCGCGAGGTGGCGGCTCGATCGGCGCATGAGCGCGAGGGCGTCCTCGAGGTCGGTCGTCTCGGCGACCGGCACCATGTGGTGGATGCGCTTGGGCTTGATCGGCTCGAACGCGCGCGCGGCATCCTCACCCTCGGTCTCACGCAGCACGTCCTTCAGGTGCACGTAGCCCAGCGGCGCCCCCTCGGCGTCGATGATGACGTACCGCGAGAAACCGTGCTTGGCCACGGCGCGCTCGACGTCGGCCGGAGTCGCCCCCTCGGGGAGCGTCACGAGCGACGACAGTGGCACAGCGACATCACGCGCCTTCTTGTCGGTGAATTCGACCGCCGCGGCGACCGCGCCCGACGCATCGTCGAGCACACCCTCGATGCGCGACTGGTTGACGATCGTGGCGACCTCGTCGAGCGTGAAGGTCGACGCGGCCTCGTCCTTCGGCTCGACCTTGAACAGTCGTACGATGTGGTTCGCGATCCAGTTGAGCGCGACGATCACCGGGTAGAACAGCTTCGACACCCACACCAGCGGGGTCGCCAGCAGCAGCACCGCGCGGTCGGGAACCGAGAACGCGAGGTTCTTCGGCACCATCTCGCCGAACACGACGTGCAGGTACGACACCAGCAGCAGCGCGATGACGAACGCGACGGTGTCGATGATGGCCTCGCCCCAGCCCGTCAGCCCCAACGGGTAGACGAGCAGGTGGTGGATCGCCGGCTCCGACACGTTCAGGATCAGCAGCGAACAGATCGTGATGCCCAACTGGCTCGTCGCCAGCATGAGGGTCGCGTGCTCCATCGCGTACAGCGCGGTCTTCGCTGCGCGGGATCCCTTCTCGGCGAGGGGCTCGATCTGCGATCGGCGCGCAGAGATGACGGCGAACTCGGCGCCGACGAAGAACGCGTTCGCCACGAGCAGCACGACCAGCCATGCCAGGCCTGCCCAATCACTCATCGACGCTCACCTCCTTCGATCGAGGCTCCTTCGGGCACGGGGTGCGCCACGAACTTCACACGGTCGATGCGACGACCGTCCATGCGCTGCACCGACAGGGTGCCGTCTTCGAGCTCGACGACGTCGCCGACGAGCGGAATGCGCTCCAGCGACGACATCATGAAACCGCCGACCGTGTCGTAGACGTCGCCTTCGGGTACGCGGATGCCGGTGCGGTCGAGCACTTCGTCGGGTCGCAGGTCGCCGGGGAAGATGACGGCGCCCGCGGCACGCACGACACCGGCGAGGTTGCGGTCGTGCTCATCGAGCACTTCGCCCACGATCTCTTCGACGAGGTCTTCGAGGGTGACGACGCCGGCCGTCCCTCCGTATTCATCGACGACGATGGCCATCTGGTAGCCACGGCTGCGCAACTCGGACATCACCGCATCCAGGTGCACCGCTTCGGGCACCCGCAGAGGCTCCTCGGCGATCGCGGCCGCCGGCACGTCGCGGCGGCGATCGCGAGGCACGCTGACGGCCTGCTTGAGGTGCACGATGCCGGTGATGTCATCCATCGAGTCGTCGTAGACCGGAAAACGGCTGTGACCGGTGCGGCGTGCCAACTGCACGACCTCTTCGACGCTGTCGGCGACGTGTACGGCGTGCACGCTGGGGCGCGGGGTCATGACATCGGCGGTCGTGAGACGCGCGAAGGTGAGCGTGCGGTCCAGCAGGGAGGCGGTGTCCTCTTCGAGCACGCCCGCACTCGCCGACCGGCGCACGAGGCTCGAAAGCTCTTCGGCGGTGCGCGCACCCGACAGCTCTTCCTTGGGCTCGATGCCCATCCCACGCAGCACCGCGTTGGCACTGCCGTTGAGCGCCGCGATGGCCCACTTGAAGACGGTCGTGAACACGACCTGGAACGGCATGACGAGCTTGGCGGTCTGCCGTGGGACGGCGAGCGCGAAGTTCTTCGGCACGAGTTCGCCGATGATCATCGAGAAGACGGTGGCGACCGACATCGCGATCACCGTGGAGACCGCGCGCGATGCGGACTCCGGAACACCCCACGCACTGAAGATCGGCGCGAGCAGATTCGAGAGCGCCGGTTCCATCGTGTAACCGGTGAGCAGCGTCGTGAGTGTGATGCCCAGTTGCGCACTGGAGAGGTGGGTCGAGGTGATCTTCAGTGCCGCGATCGTCAGCGAGAGTCGGCTTTCGCCGGCGGCCTGCCTGGCCTCGAGGTCGGCCCTGTCGAGGTTGACGAGCGCGAATTCGCTCGCCACGAACAGCCCGGTGCCGACTGTCAGAAGCAGCCCCACGCCCAACATGACGTAATCCATCACGCGTCACCCCCGCTCAGGGCGAAGAAGGGTCGGTGGGGCGAGCGTCTACAACTAGGAGGGTCGTCCATGATGCGACGAGTTTACGGTACTGACGCCATGAGAACGCTCGGATGCGAGGATCGATCCCATGCATTGGATCGGCCGTGACGATACCTTCGGCATCCGCCCGTTCGGGCCCGGCGACCTCGACCAGTACCGGCAGTGGCTGCAGCCCGATCAGGACTGGCACCGCTGGGACGGGCCGTACTTTCCGAAGCTCTCCGCCACCGAGGTCGACGGCGTGTGCGATCGGCTCGCGACATCGCTCGCCGACGGGTCATACGCGTCACGTGCGCCGCTGGAGCGCGCCGTCATCGCGACGATCGCTGAGCCCGACGTGATGCTCGGCACCGTGTCGTGGCACTGGGAGTCTGAGGTCTCGGATTGGCGGCGCATGGGCATCACGGTCTACGACCCGCAGCAGCGCGGTCGCGGCGTCGGCACGGCCGCGCTCGCCCTCTGGACCGACTACCTGTTCAGGGCGACAGACGTCGTGCGGCTCGACTATTCGACCTGGTCGGGCAACGAGCGCATGCTCGCCGTCGGCAGACGCCTCGGCTTCCGCGAAGAGGCGCGCTTCCGCGACGCGCGCGTCGTGCGGGGCGAACGCTACGACTCGGTGGTCATGGGCATCTTGCGCAGCGAGTGGCCTACCAGCTGACGGGGAGCGCCTTGCCCTCTTCGTAGCCGGCGGCCGACTGCAGCCCGACCAGGGCACGGATGTGGAACTCGGGCACCGTCGCCGCTCCGGCGTACGTGAACGAAGAGCGCACACCCGAGGTGATCATGTCGAGCAGGTCCTCGACGGAAGGCCGCAGCGGATCGAGGTAGATCTTCGACGACGAGATCCCCTCGGCGAACAGCTCCTTGCGGGCACGCTCGTAGGCGTCGAGGCGACCGAAGCGCCCCTGCACAGCCTTGGTGGATGCCATGCCCCACGACTCCTTGTAGACCCGGCCGGCCGCATCGACCTGCAGCCTGCCCGGTGCCTCGATCGTTCCGGCGAACCACGAGCCGATCATGACCGACGCCGCCCCCGCCGCGAGCGCCAGTGCGACGTCGCGGGGGTAGCGCACGCCGCCGTCGGCCCAGACGTGCGCACCGTGCTCGGCGGCGGCCTGCGCCGTCTCAAGCACCGCTGAGAACTGGGGCCGCCCGACTGCGGTCATCATGCGGGTCGTGCACATCGCACCCGGCCCGACGCCGACCTTGAGGATGTTGGCGCCGGCGTCGACAAGGTCGTGGACGCCGTCGGCCGTCACGATGTTGCCTGCCGCGATCGGCACGTGGAGCCCGAGTTCGGCGACCGCACGCAGCGCATCGAGCATGCCCTCCTGGTGGCCGTGAGCCGTGTCGACGACGAGCACATCGACGCCGGCCGCGGCGAGCGCGCGGGCCTTCGCCGCGACGTCGCCGTTGATGCCGATCGCGGCGGCGACGATGAGTCGGCCGTCGGCGTCCACCGCCGGCCGGTAGAGGGTGGAGCGCAGCGCCGACCGCTGCGACAACGTGCCGACGAGGTACCCGTGGTGCAGCACGCACACGGTTTCGGCCTCGGCAGCGACCAACAGGTCGAAGGCCTGACGGGCATCGGCGACGTCGTCGGCGTCGATGGATGCGGCGCGGCCTCGGGCGAGGTCGCCGAGTCTCGCGTCGGGCAGAGCCGTGCCGAGCCTGCTGGCGGGCACGATGCCGAGGATGTCGTCGACGTGCGGCGACTCGTGTGCCGCGACCACGATCCCGTGCCCGTCGGTGGCGGGGAGCAGCTGCGCGGCGTCGGCGACGGTCGTGTCCGGCGGCAGCACGAGCGGGGTGTCCCACGGCACCGGCTGGTCTTTGACCCAGCGGATCGCGGCATCCAATTCTTGCAGCGGCATGTCCTGCGGCAGCACGCCGAGTCCGCCGCGGCGCGCGAGGGTCGCGGCCAGTCGCGGCCCGGTGACCGAGTTCATGTTCGACGACACGAGCGGGATGGTCGCCGTCGTCCCGTCGCGGGGCGACAGATCGACGTCGAGTCTGCTCGTGACCGCCGAGCGCCGAGGCGTCAGGAACACGTCGGAATACGTGAGGTCGACCGTGGGTCGTTCGCCCGAGAACTGCATGGGGCCCACGCTACCGACGCCGCCGAAGTTCGGCCACGCACCGCCCAGCAGAGCGCCGGCGGGCCGCATCGACCCCCGCGAACTGAGATAACCTAGAGAAACGTGTGCGCACGCGAGCTCGCATCGCCCGCACCGACGGAATTTCATCGATGAAAGCAGGCGAATCCGTGTCCAGTCCGGTGACCGGCGTGGGAACTTCGAGCGAAGGCGAATTCGGGGCGAACGAATGGCTCGTGGCCGAGCTGTACGAGCAGTTCCGTGAGGACAAGAACTCAGTCGACAAGGAGTGGTGGCCCGTCCTCGAGGCCTATCACGCCGGGCACGGCGCGACGGAGGAGCAGGCCGCCGCACCGGCAGCGCCCGCCCCCGCGAAGAACCCTGTCGCCGACGCACCGGCCGCCCCCGCGACCGCGTCGCAGCCCGCCGCGACCGGCGGACAGCCCGTCGCACGCACGACCGCCAAGCCCGCTGCCCCGCAGCCGATCCCGGCGCAGGCACCCAAAGCGATTCCCGTCGAGGAGAAGGAAGTCGGCGAGGACGTCATCACACCGCTGCGCGGCATGTCGAAGACCCTCGCGTCGAACATGGACGAGTCCGTCACGGTACCCACCGCGACGAGCGTCCGCACGATTCCGGCGAAGCTGATGATCGACAACCGCATCGTCATCAACAACCACATGTCGCGCACGCGTGGCGGCAAGGTGAGCTTCACCCACATGATCGGCTGGGCGCTCATCCAGGCGCTCAAGGCGTTCCCGAGCCAGAACGTGTACTACACCGAGCAGGACGGCAAGCCCGCCGTCGTCGCGCCGGCCCACATCAACCTCGGCATCGCGATCGATCTCCCCAAGCCCGACGGCACCCGCGCACTGATGGTCCCGTCCATCAAGCACGCCGAGTCGCTCACGTTCAACGAGTACCTGGCCGCGTACGAAGACCTCGTCAAGCGAGCACGCGGCAACAAGCTCACCGCGGCCGATTTCGCGGGTACGACGATCTCGCTCACCAACCCCGGCGGGATCGGCACCGTGCACTCGGTGCCTCGCCTCATGAAGGGCCAGGGCGCCATCATCGGCGCCGGCGCTCTCGACTACCCGGCCGAGTTCCAGGGTTCGAGTGCCAAGACGCTCATCGAGCTCGGCATCGGCAAGACGATCACGCTCACCAGCACCTACGACCACCGCGTCATCCAGGGCGCTGGTTCCGGCGAATTCCTCAAGATCGTCCAAGAGTTCCTCATCGGCGAGCGCGGCTTCTACGAGGGGATCTTCGCGGCGCTGCGCATTCCGTACGCGCCGATCCACTGGGCCAACGACATCAACGTCGACCTCGCGGAGCGGATCGACAAGGCCGCCCGCGTGCAGGAGCTCATCAACTCCTACCGTGTGCGCGGCCACCTCATGGCCGACATCGACCCGCTCGAGTACGTGCAGCGCACGCATGCCGACCTCGAGATCGAGTCGCACGGCCTGACCTTCTGGGACCTCGACCGCGAATTCGTCACCGGCGGCTTCGGCGGCAAGCGCACGATGAAGTTGCGCGACATCCTCGGCGTGCTGCGCGACTCGTACTGCCGCACGATCGGCATTGAGTACATGCACATCCAAGACCCCGCCCAGCGGGCGTGGTTCCAGCAGAACCTCGAGGTCAAGTACGAAAAGCCGGGTCACGACGAGCAGATGCGTGTGCTCGGCAAGCTCAACGAGGCCGAGGCGTTCGAGACCTTCCTGCAGACCAAGTACGTCGGCCAGAAGCGCTTCAGCCTCGAGGGTGGCGAGTCGCTCATCCCGTTGCTCGACGAGATTCTTCAGGGTGCGGCCGGGGCGGGCCTCGACGGCGCAGCCATCGGCATGGCGCACCGTGGTCGCCTGAACGTCCTCACCAACATCGCCGGCAAGACGTACAGCCAGATCTTCCGCGAGTTCGAGGGATCGGTCGCGATCGGTTCGAAGCGCGGCTCGGGCGATGTGAAGTACCACCTCGGCACAGAGGGCACGTTCGTGTCGGATGCCGGTGAAGAGCTGCCCGTGTACCTCGCGGCCAACCCGTCGCACCTCGAGACGGTCGACGGTGTGCTCGAGGGCATCGTCCGCGCCAAGCAGGACCGCCTGCCGTTCGGAACGTTCTCGTGGCTGCCGATCCTGGTGCACGGCGACGCAGCCTTCGCGGGCCAGGGCGTCGTGGTCGAGACGCTGCAGATGTCGCAGCTGCGCGGCTACCGCACGGGCGGCACCGTGCACGTCGTCGTCAACAACCAGGTCGGGTTCACGACGCTGCCGCAGGACGCCCGCACGTCGGTGTACGCCACCGACGTCGCCAAGACGATCCAGGCGCCCATCTTCCACGTGAACGGCGACGACCCAGAAGCCGTCATCCGCGTTGCAGAGTTGGCCTTCCGCTATCGCCAGGAGTTCCAGCGCGACGTCGTCATCGACCTCGTCTGCTATCGCCGCCGCGGTCACAACGAGGGCGACGACCCGTCGATGACGCAGCCGCTGATGACGAACCTCATCGAGGCCAAGCGGTCGGTGCGTCGTCTGTACACCGAATCGCTCGTCGGTCGCGGCGACATCACCGAGGACGAGTACGAGAAGGCCAAGCAGGACTTCCAGAACCGTCTCGAGATCGCGTTCGCCGAGACCCACGCGGCCGAGACCGGCTCGTCGGGCATCGTGAACACCGACACGGGCACGGTCGACGTCGCCGTCGGCGAGCCCGAGACGACCGGGGTCACCGTCGACACGGTGCACCGGATCGGTGACGCGTTCGTCAACAAGCCCGAGGGCTTCACGGTGCACACGAAGCTGCAGCAGCTGCTCGACAAGCGCCACCAGATGAGCCGCAACGGCGCCATCGACTGGGGCTTCGGCGAACTGCTCGCGTTCGGTTCGCTGCTGATCGAGGGCACGAACGTCCGCCTCGCCGGCCAGGACTCGCGCCGTGGCACGTTCGTGCAGCGGCATTCCGTGTTCCACGACCGTGCCAACGGTCAGGAATGGCTGCCGCTGGCGAACGTCGCCGAAGACCAGGGCCGCTTCTACGTCTACGACTCGCTGCTGAGCGAGTACGCGGCGATGGCGTTCGAATACGGGTACTCCGTCGAGCGCCCCGACACGCTCACCCTGTGGGAGGCGCAGTTCGGCGACTTCGCCAACGGCGCGCAGTCGGTCATCGACGAGTTCATCTCGTCGGCCGACCAGAAGTGGAGCCAGCAGTCGAGCGTCGTGCTGCTGCTCCCCCACGGTTACGAGGGCCAGGGTCCCGACCACTCTTCGGCTCGCATCGAGCGCTACCTGCAGATGTGCGCGCAGGAGAACATGACCGTCGCGCGTCCGTCGACGCCGGCCTCGTACTTCCACCTGCTGCGCCGTCAGGCGTACGCGCGCCCCCGTCGCCCGCTCATCGTGTTCACCCCGAAGGCGATGCTGCGTCTTCGCGGCGCGACGAGCCCCGTCGAGGACTTCACGAAGGGTCGTTTCGAACCGGTCATCGACGACGCCCGCGGCATCGACAAGTCGGCCGTCAAGCGCGTCCTGCTCCACTCGGGCAAGATCCACTGGGACCTCGTCTCCGAGCTCGACAAGAAGCCGAACCCCGAGATCGCGCTGGTGCGTGTCGAGCAGCTGTACCCGGCGCCGATCGACGAGCTCAACGCCGTCATCGACAGCTACCCGAACGCCCAGCTCGTCTGGGTGCAGGACGAGCCCGAGAACCAGGGCGCCTGGCCGTTCATCGCACTCGAGATCGTCAAGCACCTGCACGGGCGCACGATCCGTCGCGTCTCACGCGCCGCCGCAGCCTCGACGGCGACGGGTTCGCCGAAGGTGCACGCGATCGAGCAGGCGGCCCTGCTCGAGAAGGCACTCACCGTCTGATCTTGACGATGACGAAGGGCGGATGCTACGGCATCCGCCCTTCGTCATCCCCCTCGCCCGAACGCCCGAGGAACCATGCATGTCGTCATCTTGAACAACCCGACCGCACGCGCCGGCGCGCACCGCCACGTCGCCGAAGCGGTCGCCGATCGGCTGCGCGAGCGCGGCATCCGCGTCGCGATGATCTCGGGCGGCAGCGCCGACGAATCCACCTCGCTGCTGCGCGCGGCGCTCGCTGCGGGGCCCGACGCCCTGCTCGTCGCCGGGGGCGACGGCACGGTGGGGCTCGCGCTGCAGGAGCTGGCCGGCACCGACGTGCCCCTCGGCATCATCCCGACGGGCACCGGCAACGATCTCGCGACGGCCATCGGACTGCACGAACTCGATCCGGGCAGCGCCGCGGATGCGGTGGCCGCCGGCCGTACCCGCCGGATCGACCTCGCACGGGTGACCCGCGCCGACGGCACCTCGCGCCTCTACGGCACCGTCCTCGCGAGCGGCTTCGACGCGAAGGTCAACGACCGCGCGAACGCGATGCGATGCCCGCGGGGCGCCATGCGCTACAACATCGCCATCCTCATCGAGTTCGTTCGCCTCACGGGCAACGCGATCGACGTGGAACTCGAACTGCCCGACGGGTCGGTCCGCACGATCGCGGGGCCGCACGTGATCACCGCGATCGGCAACGGCCCGACCTACGGCGGCGGCATCCCGATCTGTCCGGATGCCGACCTGTCCGACGGGCTGCTCGATGTCACCCTCATCCGACCCGCCGGCCGGCTGAGGCTGCTCCGGCTACTGCCGCGCGTGTATCGCGGCACGCACACGACGGTTCCCGAGGCCACGACCTGGCGGGCCCGCCGTGTCACGCTGCGCGGGTCGGGTGTGACCGCCTACGCGGACGGCGACCCGCTCGGACCGCTCCCGGTCACGATCGACCCGGTACCGACGGCAGTGCGCGTGTTCGCGCCGTCTTGATTCGCTGAGTGTCTCGATACACCGCGGCTGCGCCGCGGCACTCGACCTTGAGTCGCGATCGCGTCAACGCCGCTGCGCGGCATTGCCCCGATCCGACTCAATGGTGTGTGGCCTGCTCGGCGCGCAGCCGGGCGAGCACTTGATCGCGCAGCTGCTCGGGCGCCGTCTCCTTGCAGGCCCTGGCCACGACGGCCGTGAGGGTCGTCGCGACGAGTGCCTCGTCCCGGCATGCCGTGCAGTGCTCGAGATGCTCCTTGATGTCGGAGTGCTGGGTCTTGCACACCTCGTTGCGGAGGTACTCCTCGAGGTCTTTGCGTGCCTTGTCGCAGCCGCAATCGCTCATTTCTTGCTCCTCGTCGCGGGCACTTCGATGCCGCGCTCCTTCGCGTAGTCGGCCAGCAGCTCTCGCAGCATCCGCCTGCCACGGTGCAGGCGGCTCATGACCGTTCCGATGGGGGTCTTCATGATGTCGGCGATCTCCTGGTAGGCGAAGCCCTCGACGTCGGCGAGGTACACCGCCAACCGGAAGTCCTCGGGAATCGACTGCAGCGCGTCCTTCACGACGGACGCTGGCATGTGGTCGATCGCTTCGGCCTCCGCCGAGCGGGCGCTCGTCGCGGTCGTCGATTCGGCACCACCGAGCTGCCAGTCCTCCAGCTCGTCGATCGTGCCCTGGTACGGTTCCCGCTGCTTCTTGCGATACGTGTTGATGTACGTGTTCGTCAGGATGCGGTAGAGCCACGCCTTGAGGTTCGTCCCCTGCGTGAACGACGCCCACGACGCGAACGCCTTGACGAACGTCTCCTGCACGAGGTCCGCGGCATCGGCCGGGTTGCGCGTCATGCGCATCGCGGCGGCGTAGAGCTGGTCCATGAACGGGAGTGCCTGCTCTTCGAACTGTGCGCGCGGATCGGCGGCGGCGACCTGATCTTCCATCGCCCGCCAGTCTATGTCGCCGTCCCAGACGTCGCGCGAGAGGTCGTCTGCTATGGCGATCATGCGTCTCCTCGGGGTCGGCGGCGTGCAGGGTTCAGTAGGGTAGAACCTGATGAGCGCCGCCGGGTATTCCCACACCTCCACGACCGGAGCGGCCTGGGCCGCGCCCGTCGCCGATGAACCGGTCGAGGCCGTCGTCACGATTCCCGGATCGAAGTCCCTCACGAACCGCAAGCTCGTGCTCGCGGCGCTCTCCGACGCGCCGAGCACCTTGCACGCCCCCCTCCATTCCGACGACTCCGCGCGCATGATCGATGCGCTGCGCGCGCTCGGCGTGACCATCGACGAGGTCGACCGCGACGGCGAGTTCGGCCCCGACCTGCGAATCACCCCGCCGGCGCGACTGCGCGGCGACACCGTCATCGACTGCGGCCAGGCCGGCACCGTCATGCGGTTCGTGACGCCGCTCGCCGGGCTCGCGACGGGCGAGGTCACCCTCACGGCGCACGAGAGCGCGCTGCACCGTCCGATGGGCGTCATGATCAAGGCGCTGCGCGACGTCGGCGTCGACATCGACGACGGTGGACGCTGGGCATTGCCGTTCGTCGTGCACGGCCACGGCCACGTCCGCGGCGGCGAAGTGCAGATCGATGCGAGCTCGTCGAGCCAGTTCGTCTCCGGCCTGCTCCTGGCCGCACCCCGCTTCGATGTCGGCCTGCACCTTATCCACACCGGCGAACGGCTGCCGAGCCTGCCGCACATCGACATGACGATCGAGGCGCTGGCGCGGCGTGGGGTGCACGTCGAGCACCCGCAGCCGAACGAGTGGCTCGTTCCGGCAAGTCCTTTGCGCGGCCGCGACACGGCGATCGAGCCCGACCTGTCCAACGCCGCGCCGTTCCTCGCAGCGGCGCTCGTGACCGGTGGACACGTCTCGGTGCCCGGGTGGCCTGCCAGTTCGACGCAGCCCGGCGCCCTGCTGACCGACATCCTCACGGTGCTCGGCGGACGGTCCTCACGTCGCGGTGGTGTGCTCACCGTCACCGGTGGCGACCGGATCGCGGGCGTCGACCTCGATCTCACCGCGGCGAGCGAACTGACGCCGACCCTGTTCGCCCTCGCGGCGCTCGCCGATGCCCCGACCACGCTCCACGGCGTCGGGCACATCCGCGGACACGAGACCGATCGGATCGCGGCACTCGTCGCGAACCTCCGCGCCCTCGGCGGAGACGCGGAGGAACTGCCCGACGGCATCCGCGTCACGCCCGCTCCCCTGCACGGCGGCACCTGGCGCGCCTTCCACGATCACCGCATCGCGACGGCGGGGGCGATCATCGGATTGCGGGTTCCGGGTGTCGAGGTCGACGACATCGGCACGACCGCGAAGACCATGCCGCAGTTCCCCGAGCTCTGGCAGCGCATGCTCGACGGGACCGCGCCCGCGTGAGCTGGCTCGACGACGTCGACGACGACGAGCCCGACTACGAGGCCGACGTCCGCGTCCGGCCGAACCCGAAGGCCAACCGTCCCCGCACCAAGCGCCGCCCGGCGCACAACGACGCCGAGATCGCGCGCGTCCTCGGCGTCGATCGCGGCCGGTACACCGTGCTCGTCGGTGAAGACACCCCCGCCGAGCGGCAGGTGCTCGCAACCCGCGCGCGGGAACTGCGCAAGCAGCCGATCGTCACGGGCGACCGGGCACGCGTCGTCGGCGACACCAGCGGCGACGACGGCAGCCTGGCCCGGATCGTGGGCATCGAGGAGCGCACATCGCTGCTGCGGCGCAGCGCCGACGACACCGACCAGGTCGAGCGCGTCGTGGTCGCCAACGCCGACCAGATGCTGGTCGTCGTCGCGGCAGCCGACCCGGAGCCGCGCCCGCGCCTCGTGGACCGCTACCTCATCGCGGCGCTGGATGCCGGCATCCATCCCATGCTGGTGGTGACGAAGACCGATGTGGCCGACCCGACGCCGTTCCTGACCCACTTCGAGGGCGTCGACGATCTCGAGGTGTTCACGAGTGGACGCGATGCGATGCCGGTCGAAGAGATCGGTGCCCGGCTCGTCGGGCATTCGACGGTTTTCGTCGGGCACTCCGGCGTCGGAAAGTCGACGCTCGTGAACGCACTCGTGCCCGGCGCCGGGCGCGCGACGGGCCATGTCAACGAGGTGACCGGGCGGGGCCGGCACACGTCGAGTTCGACCGTGTCGCTTCGCTACGCGGGCGACGCCGGCAAGGGCTGGGTCATCGACACCCCGGGTGTGCGCTCGTTCGGGCTCGGCCACGTCGACCCCGCGAACATCCTCAAGGCGTTCACCGATCTCGCCGCCGTCGCCGAGGAGTGCCCGCGCGGGTGCACGCACCTGCCCGATGCGCCCGACTGCGCCATCGTCGAAGCCGTGGATGCCGGCCGTCTCGGCGAGCGCGGCGCGGCACGCCTCGATTCGCTGCAGCGACTGCTCGCGACGTTCGGGTGAGGCCGGTTCACACCTAGGCTGGAGGCATGACGCGCCTGGAACCCGGTACCCCCGCTCCCGATTTCACCCTCGTCGATCAGGACGGCGCCGACGTGTCGTTGACGGATCTTCGCGGGCAGCAGGTGGTGGTCTTCTTCTATCCTGCGGCCATGACGCCGGGCTGCACGAAAGAGGCGTGCGACTTTCGCGACAGCCTCGCCCCGCTGCATGCGGCCGGCTACACGGTGCTCGGCATCTCCCGCGATGAGCCGGCAAAGCTGCGCGAGTTCCGCGAACGCGATGCGCTCACGTACCCGCTGCTGAGCGATCCCGACCACGCCGTGCACGCCGCGTACGGCGCCTGGGGCGAGAAGATGAACTACGGCAAGGTCGTCGAGGGCGTCATCCGGTCGACGTTCGTCATCGACGCCGACGGCGTCATCGCCCACGCCCTCTACAACGTGAAGGCGACCGGGCACGTGGCGCGCGTTCGCAGCCTGCTGGGCGTGTGACGCAACGCCCGTCGCTGTCAGTTCGTCGGGAGGTCGCCGCGTCGTCGTGCGGCGGCACGTGACCCTGCGATCAGCAGGATCAACCCGAGCACGGCCGGTGCTGCCAACGCGAGCGCGATCAGCGGGTGCGCGTACTGCCCCGTGAGCGCGCCGAGCGCGACGGCCAGGATGAGCAACTGTGTGACGACGCCGCCCGAGCGTCCCCACGAGGCGTCCCGGGCGATCGCCACGGCGAACGCGACGACCGCTGCGGCGCCGATGGCGGTGAGCACCAGCAGCGCGATCGCACTCGAGACGGAGTCGGTGTCGCCGCTGACGAGGGCGACGAGCTGCCACCCCACAAGCACGACCAGGCCGAGGCCCTCGAGCCCGACCAGCACGGCGGCGGTCCGTTCGCTCGATGCGATCCGCGTCACCCGACAACTCCTCGCCGCGTGCCGAGTTTGTGCAGATCACTCAATCGCATCGAGCGTACGCACAGCATCCTGTACAGGAAACACGCTGTTAACCCTTGATTCACATCCGCGCGCATGGGACGATGGTAGAAGCCGTGTGCTCCCACAGCGCAGTGGGGCGAGCGTCAGCTCGCACTCCACCAGGGTACTCGACGTCCCGAAGCGTCCCGACCCACCACCTCCCCCCCAATTCGAATCGCATCAAGGAGCATCCCTATGGATTGGCGCGACAAGTCCGCCTGCCTCACTGTCGACCCCGAGCTGTTCTTCCCCGTCGGAAACACCGGCCCCGCCGTCGACCAGATCGAGAAGGCGAAGGCCGTCTGCGCACGATGCACGGTGACCGAGGTCTGCTTGCAGTACGCCCTCGAGACCGGTCAGGACTCGGGCGTGTGGGGCGGCCTCTCCGAAGATGAGCGTCGCGCGCTCAAGCGCCGCGCCGCCCGCGCCCGCCGCGCTTCCTGATCTCCCGCTGATCCGGCGCGCTGTGCGCCTGATCAGCCGGCGTCACCCCGCCGACCGGTCGATGTAGCGCAGCGGGATGTCGATCGTCACCTCGGTGCCGCTGCCCATCATTGTGTGCCAGTCGATGGTTCCCGACAGCTCCCCCTGAATAAGGGTGCGCACGATCTGCGTGCCGAGGCCTCGGCCGACCTGCCCTTCGGGCAGTCCCACGCCGGTGTCGCGCACCTGCACCGCCAGGCGGTCGAGCGTACGCTCGGCGACGATCTCGACGTCGCCTTCCTTGTCTGCGAGGCCGTGCTCGACGGCGTTGGTCACGAGCTCGGTCAGTGCGAGCGCCAGCGGCGTCGCGTACTCGCTCGGCAGCGTGCCGAACGTGCCCTTCTTGTGCGTTCGCGCGCGGGTGTTCGGCGCCGCCGCGACTTCGGCGACCAGCTTGATGACGCGCTCGAACACCTCGTCGAAGTCGACGTTCTGCGCGAGTCCTTCCGAGAGGGTGTCGTGCACCACGGCGATCGCCGACACCCGTCGCATCGCCTGCGTGAGCGCGTCGCGCGCTTCGTCGGAGTGCGTGCGTCGCGCCTGGATGCGCAGCAGCGACGCGACGGTCTGCAGGTTGTTCTTGACGCGATGGTGGATCTCGCGGATCGTCGCGTCCTTCGTGATGAGTTCCTGCTCCTGATGGCGGATCTCGGTCACGTCGCGGCACAGCACGATCGCGCCGATACGGGTGCCGTGGTCGCGCAGCGGAATCGTGCGCAGCGAGACGGTCACACCGCGGGCGTCGATGTCGGCGCGCCACGGCGCCCGACCGGCCATGACGATCGGAAGCGACTCGTCGAACTGCTGCTGATTGCCGGGCAGGATCTTCGTCGCCACCTCGATCAGCGGCTCCCCCTCGAGCTCATCCTCGAACCCGAGCCGGTTGAACGCCGACAGGGCGTTGGGGTTGGCGAAGGTCGTGATGCCGTCGACGTCGAGCCGGATGAGTCCGTCGGAGGCGCGCGGCGCACCCCGGCGTGGTGAGGTGGGTGCCGCCAGGTCGGGGAAGTCTGCCGAGGCGATCATGCCGAACAGGTCGTCCGCGCAGGCGTTGAACGTGATCTGCTGCCGAGAGGGCGTACGTGCCTCGCCGAGATTGGTGTGTCGCGTCAGGACGCCGATCGGTGTCGCCGGCGCATCACCGTTGCTGCGCTGTCGCACGATCGGCACCGCACGCACGCGCGTGGGCGTCTCTTCGAACCAGTCCGGTGACGCGGAGTCGACGATCCGGCCGTCCGTGAACGCCCCGACCACCTGTGTACGCCACTGCGGCCGCACGAGGTCGCCGACGATGTCTCGGTAGAACAGGGTCGCAGCTCCGCTCGGCCGCGCGTGCGCGACCGCGATGAACGAGTCGTCTGCCGTCGGCACCCAGATGACGATGTCGGCGAACGCGAGGTCTGCCAGCAGTTGCCCGTCACCGGCGAGGCGGTGCAGCCACTCGACGTCGGCCTCACTGGAACGACCCTGGGCATAGACGAGATCACTGAGCGTCGACACCGTCTCAGACTAGCGGCGCCGTCTGCTCACGCCGCCCGCGCCCCAACCCGCCGGCGCGTTGCCCGCCGCGCCGGCGGAGCGGTCACGGGCACCGGCGGCGCGATTGCCTCACCCACGAATCGCCGCAGCGCCGAGGTCAGCGCCGACCTGGGCGAAGTGAGCGCGATGGGACGGGCGCTGAGCAGCGCCGCATCGACGCCCTTGGCATCCCACGGCACGAACCACACCTCATCGACACCCGCGAACCGCTCCAGCGTGCGTCGCACCTGTCCACGGGCGTCGATACCCAGTGCGCCCGAACGGGTCTTGTTCACGAGCACGCGCAGTCGCGCGTTCGGTGCAGCGGCGCGCAGCTCGGGGTACGCGCGCACGAACCGCGAGACCGACACCGGGTCGGCGGCGACGACAGCCACGACGACGTCGGCACACGCGAGCGCCGCCAGGGTGGCCGCGTTTCTGCGGGGGCCATCGAGATCGCTCACGATCTCCTCGTCCTGCTCCAGCGGCGCGGCCACATCGACGACCGTGTCGTCCGCCCATGCGGTGCATGCGCTCAGCGCACCCGTCACCCGCGCACGGTCGAGCTCGGGCCAGCGCCCGGGACGGTTGATGCCGGTGAGCACGTCGACGTTCCCGAGCGATTCGCTGATGCGGCTGAGCTCGGCGGCATCAAGGCTGTCGCGACCAGCCTGCCGGCACGCGGCCGCGAACCCGGGTCCCTCGTCGGGAAGGCCCGTCGCGAGGGCGATGGAGGGCGCGTGCGAGTCGGCATCGACCAATGCCACGTGCCGTCCGTCACGGGCGAGTTCGCACGCGAGTTCGACAGCGATCGTGGATCGCCCAGGCGCACCGCCCGGGCCCCAGACGACGATGACGCGGCCCGCGGCGGGCGGAGGCGGCGCGTCTTCACCGGGCGGTTCGAGCAGATCGGCCGGGTCGTCGTCGATGCCGCGTGCGCTGATCCCGAAGACGGCGGCAACTCGACGATCGGCGTCGCGGGCGCACAAGGCGATGATCCGAACGCCGAACCTGTCGCAGGCGCGAACGAGTTCAGCGGTGAGCGTCGCCCGCCCCGTCTCGACGATCAGCACGTCGGCGCGGGCGAGTTCGCCGAGCAGTTCGGCTGCCTCGGGACCGGCCATCGCATCCGCGGCAGCCGCCGCGGGTGCGTCCGACGCGAGCACGCCACGCACGTCGACCTCGGCGTCGACATCGGGAAGGTCCGCCGCGAGGGCCTGCCCACGGGCCCCGTCGACGGCGATCAGCACCCTCACGAGCCGCTCCCGGATGCCGGCACCACCGACAGGCTGTCGCCCGCTGCGACGGCCGCGAGGACCGCGGGCACCTCGGCACGCTCGACGACGACCTCCAGCGAAACCTCGGCGTCACCGACGACCGCATCGTCTCGGGCGATCGAGACCACCGTTGCCGACGCGACGAGAATGCGGGGCGTGTCGAAGCTCGACTGGTCGAGTCGGGGTGCATGCCACACCTCGACCGACGCGCCCTTCTCGACGGATGCCGGCACATCGCCGTCACTGGCGAGCACGACGGTCGTCGTCGTCACCGCATCGGACGCCGTGACCGCGCTCTGTGGCACGAGTTCGCCTCGTTCGATCGTGCGCACCGCGATCGAACCGGGTTCGAGTGTGCCCGGAGCCGCGTACACCCCGCCGACCTGACCGAGGGCGACCTCGACGACCTGCAAGTCGTCGGCGCTGACCGGCTCACCCGCGACGATCGTCGACTGTGCGGCGAACACCGGCGCGGTCTGCCGCGCGGCCGCCACGACGAACCAGACCCCGGCGACGCTGGCGATGACGAGGACGATGCCGAGGAGGAATCGGGCGTCCGCCCAGAATGCACGGGCGCGGGGAGGACGGGCGGCGGTCGGACTGCTCATGGCCTCATCGTGACGCACCCGCGGCTTCGACGCCGCGGGTTATCCACAGCGGGCCCCGTCGCCGCCCCTCCCCCGTTCATACAGGCGCATAATGGCGACATGCCCGAAAACCCCCCGTCCGACGTGCGCATGATCGCACCGGCACAGGTGGCCGAAATGCTCGAACTCGACGTCCACGATGTCGTCGCGCTCGTGCTCGACGGTCGCTTGCGCGGAGCCAAGGTCGGCTCCCCCGGTCGATGGCGCATCGAAACCGCGAGTGTCGAGGAGTACCTCGACGATCAAGCCGAGGAGGCCCGCCGCATGGCGCTGTGGCGCGAATCGAACGCGGCGAGCTTTCCCGAACTGTGGGGGCGCGGCCCGGTCCGGCGCGGCGACTGACGTCGGCGGCCCTCAGATCCGGAGGCCGTCGCCCTCGACCACGACCGAAGCGATCGCGGTGAAGGGCACGATGCGGTGCCCGCGGAGCTCTGCCGCGCGTCGCGGCGCGCCGACATCGTGCATCGCGAGGTCGAAGTGGTCCGCGCCGGCACGGTCGATCGTGCCGGTGACCTCCCGCCCCGACGCAGTTCGCACGACGACGGTGCATCTGCGGCGCACGAGGTCGCGAAGGGCGTAGCCGAACGTCATCCGCTCCGACAGGCGCGCGCCCGGCGTCGGCCGCGCACTGCGCAGCACGTCGACGTGCGGGAGGGCGACCGCGACGATCGCAAGGAACGGTACGAGCACCACCCGCTCCCCCAACGATACGGCGACCCAGTCCGCGCCGATCCCTGCAAGACGGCCGGTCACGGCGCTCCCGTCGATCAAGTCGATCACCGGCTCGGCGTTCGCAGCGGCCGACAGGCGTTCGCGCAGCGTCAGTTTGGCCAGACGCAGCCGCTCGGCCTCGGTGTCGAGCGCGGCGCGCTCGGCCTCCCACTCGGAGTCGAGCTGGTCTTCGAGGTCTTCGAAGAATCGGTCCCATCGCACGGCGAGCAGATTAGCCCGACCCTCGACACCCCCGCGTCATTTATCCACATGTTGGAGTTTTCTCATCCGGAGGGCTCCGCGTCTGTGCTCGACTGTGTTGCACGAGACCGCTCGAGAGAGGCCTTCGCATGGTTCCGACCGCTGCCGCGCCAGCGCGCGCTGCCCGCCGGATGACCGATCAGCTCGCGCTGAACGAGTACTTCGCACCACAACGCACGACCGCAGACGAACTGCCCGACCCTGAGCCGCTGTTGCACAACCTCACGATCGGCGTGCTCGAAGTGCTCGCCGGGGTGCGTGAAGTCGAGCAGCTTGCGCGGTGGCTCACCGAAGACGCGTACGCCAAGCTCGTCACCCGCGCCAACCTGTCGGCCCGTGCTCGAAGCGCCCGCAACCAGTCGGTCGCACGTCCGGTGCACGAGATCCTCAGCATCCGCCACTCCGCACCCGCCGACAGCGCGGTCGAGGGGGTCGTCATCGTCGCAAGCCCCGCGCGAACGCGAGCCGTCGCGATCCGCCTCGAAGGCTGGGACGGCCGCTGGCGCGCGACCTCGCTCGCCCTGCTGTGACCGCTACTGGCGGTACGACGACAAGAAGTTGCCGAGCCGCTCGACGGCCTCGCTGAGCACCCGCGCCTCGGGGAGCGTCACGATACGCAGGTGATCGGGCGTCGGCCAGTTGAACCCCGTCCCCTGCACGAGCAGCACATGCTCGGCCACGAGGAAGTCATAGACGAGCTTCGCGTCGTCGTGGATCTCGTAGACCTCGGGATCCAACCGCGGAAAGGCGTAGAGCGCGCCCTGCGGCTTCAAGCAGGTCACACCGGGGATCTTCTGCAGTCCCTCCCACGCGGCATCCCGCTGCTCGTGCAGCCTGCCGGTGGGGCCGATGAGCGCATCGATCGACTGCACGCCCGACAGCGCCGCCTGCACGGCATACTGCGCGGGAACGTTCGGACACAGCCGCGTGGATGCCAGCAGCTGGATGCCTTCCAGGAAGCCGGCCGCGTGTCGCTTGGGGCCCGTGATGACCATCCACCCGGAGCGGTATCCGGCGACGCGGTAGGTCTTCGACAGCCCGTTGTAGGTGAGGCAGAGCAGATCGGGTGCGAGGGTGGCGAGCGGAATGTGCTGCGCATCGTCGAACAGGATGCGGTCGTAGATCTCGTCGGACAACAGCAGCAGGTCGTGCTCCCGCGCGATCTGCACGATGCCCTCGAGCACCTCGCGCGTGTAGACGGCGCCGGTGGGGTTGTTCGGGTTGATCACGACGATCGCCTTGGTGTTCGGCGTGATCTTCTCGCGGATGTCGTCCAGGTCGGGCTGCCAGCCGTTGTCGTTGTCGCACCGGTAGTGCACGGGGGTACCACCGGCAAGGCTCGTCATCGCGGTCCACAGCGGATAGTCGGGCGCGGGGATCAGCACTTCGTCGCCGGCGTCGAGGAGCGCCTGCATCGTCATGGTGATCAGCTCTGACACACCGTTGCCGAGGTACACGTCGTCGGGGTCGAACGACGGGAATCCGGGGACCTGTTCGTAGCGCGAGACGATCGCCCGACGCGCCGACATGATGCCGCGGCTGTCGCTGTACCCGTGCGCGTGCGGCACCGACTCGATCATGTCGCGCACGATCTGGAACGGCGCCTCGAACCCGAAGATGGCGGGGTTGCCCGTGTTGAGCTTGAGGATCGTGTGCCCGTCGGCCTCCAGCCGGTCGGCCTCCACCAGGGCGGCGCCACGAATCTCGTAGAGGACGTCCTTCAGCTTCGACGACTGGTCCAGGATGCGGCGGCTCATCGGTTCAGGATATCGCCGCCACGACCGGGCCAATCGCCGATCCGCGGACCCTCTCCGGATCTGCAGGGTCGGTGCGTTTCGTCTCGCTGCG
>NZ_JBYIPT010000014.1:0-43754 GCF_057707225.1 Microbacterium sp. bgisy189
CTTCGATTACAGCCCGATCACGGAGCGACCGACGATTTCGTGGCCGAATGGGGCCCGAGTGGCGTTCTATGTCGGGCTGAACATCGAGCACTATCAGATCGACAAGCCCTCCACGAGCATCTTCGGCGGTACCGCGATGCTGCAGCCGGATCCACTCAATTACGGCTGGCGCGATTACGGTCCGCGGGTAGGCCTGTGGCGGATGATCGAGAGCCTCGACCGACATGGAGTGCCCGCAAGTGTGCTTCTCAACTCCGACGTTTGTCGGCACTACCCCCAGATTCTCGAGGCAGGCCGGCAACGCGGCTGGGCGTGGCTCGCGCATGGCCGCGACAATTCCACCTTCCAAGCTGGAATGGGTGCTGACACGGAGCGCGCCTACCTTCAAGACGTGACGGATACAATCGCCTCCGCCACCGGAGTACGGCCGCGGGGCTGGCTTGGCCCGGCGCTCACAGAGACGTTCGAGACGCCGCGGATCCTTCGGGAGCTGGGGTATGACTACGTCCTGGACTGGACGAACGACGATCAGCCGTATCCGCTGAACGTCGACGGGATGTTCAGCGTTCCCTACACGATAGAACTCAACGATGTGACGATGTTCGTGAGTAAGAGCTATACCGGCCCGCAGTTCCTGGAAGCGGTGATCGACCAGTTCGATCAGCTCTATTCAGACTCCGAGCACTCGGGTCGCGTCATGTCGCTGCCGTTGCACCCGTTCATCGTCGGCCAGCCGTTCCGCCACCGCTACCTTGATCGGGCCCTCGAGCACATCACGTCTCACGATGGTGTCTGGGTGACGACGAGCGATGCCATCGCGGCGCACTATCAGTCGACGGGGAACAGGAGAGCCGATTCGTGACGAATACGGAGCTGATCGATGAGTACGCACGGCTGCGCGACGAGTTCAAGGCCAAGGGATTGGGCGGCCGGATCGGCTACGGCGAGAAGCCGGCGCTGCTGATCGTCGACTTGATCACCGGATTCACGGACAGCCGTTCGCCCCTGTCAGGCGAACTGGAGTCACAGCTGGCCGCCACCAATGCCTTACTCGTCCCCGCCCGTGAACTCGAGATCCCCATCTTCTTCTCGACGGTCGCGTACGACACCGAATTGCAGGAGGCGGGGCTCTGGATCAAGAAGATCCCGTCCAACCACCTGTTGGTGGAGGGCAGCGAATGGGTGGAGGTCGACAGCAGGCTGGGCCAGCTGCCCCACGAGATGACCCTGGTGAAGAAGTACGCATCCTGCTTCTTCGGAACTGATCTCGCCGCACGCTTGATCTCACGGGGTGTCGACACCATCATCATCGTCGGCTGCACCACCAGTGGGTGCGTGCGCGCCTCGGCGGTTGACGCCTGCTCCTACGGCTTCCACACCATCGTCGTCGAAGAGGCAGTCGGCGACCGGGCAGCCCTTCCGCACCTGGCCAGCCTCTTTGACATCGACGCGAAGTACGGCGATGTCGTCAGCCTCGACGACGCACGTGCTTACCTGCGGGGGCTTGCGCAACAGAACGATTGACTGCAGTAACGCCGTGGGGCCAACTTCCTCTGTGCGGAATATTGAACCGGCGTGCAGGCCGAGATCCCGCAGATGCTGGCGCAGGGCGGCGGATCCATCATCAACACCGCCTCGTCCCTCGGGCAGGTCGCCATCGCCCACCAGTCCGCCTACGTCACGTCGAAGCACGGCGTCATCGGCCTCACCCGAGCCGCCGCGGTGGAGTACTCCGACAAAGGCATCCGCGTGAACGCAGTGCTGCCCGGGGTGATCCAGACGCCAATGATAGACGCGCTGGAGGAGACCTACCCCGGCTTCAAGGACGCGCTGCTGACGAAGCACCCGATCGGCCGACTCGGCACGCCGCACGACATCGCCGAGATGGTCGCGTGGCTCGGTTCCGACGCGGCCGCCTTCGCGACCGGCGCGCAGTTCGCCGTCGACGGCGGGTACCTCGCGATTTAGACGAGGTGGCCACGACGGACGGGAGGCACGGTGTCAGCTGACACCGTGCCTCACGTCCGTCACCGGTCGCGCCGCGACCCGCGTGTCAGCCGTTCTTCGCGGCCAGTCGGTCCGTCTCGCTGTCGTTCCGCCACCCGGCGGTCGCGCCGCCGTCGACGCTGTAGTTCTGTCCGGTCACCCAAGAGGACTCGTCGGAGGCCAGGTAGAGCGGCATGTACGCGATGTCCTCGCCCGTGCCGGGGCGTTGAATGAGCGCGTTGCCGACCTGCCAGGCCTTGCCCTCCGCATCCACCGCCTTGTCCGTCGCCGGGGTGCTGACGAAGCCAGGCGAGATCGAGTTCGCGCGGACGCCGTAGCGGGCGCCCTCCGCAGCGAGCGACTTCGTCATCGCGATGACGCCGCCCTTCGCGGTGGTGTGCGCGACCTGGCGAGCGGCTCGATCCCGCGACCTTCGCGATCGACGGAAAGCAACTCGAGATCGATCTCGAGTTCGAGGCCTGGGCCAAGAGCGCGCGCCGCATCGGCGCAGCCACCCGGCGTCCGGCGAGGACGTCGCGGGGCGGACGGGCCGATCTCAACACGGTGCGTGAATGGGCCAGTCAGAACGGACACCAGGTCAGCGATCGCGGCAGGGTTCCCGCGTCCATCCTCGAGGCGTACGACGCGGCGCACTGACGCGGTCACTCCTGGGCTGAGCCGCGCGCTGCGCGCCAGTGCTCCGTGACGGGATAACCGGAGCGCACGTGCGCGCGCACGTGGACCTCCCCCGAAGGGGATCCGCTGCCGCCCGGCTCCGGCGGCGGAGGGTTCTGTGTCCAGCCTGAGCCAGGGACCCAGACCGTCCCCGGTTGCACGGGCGCGTCGGCGAGCGCGGGATCGATCAGCTGACGCGCGAGAGCCACGGCCTCACCCAGATCGGTGATCCCGCCGGCTGAGGGCGTGCCGGCCGCGAGCACCCGGTAGGGACCGTCCCAACCGTCCGGGACCGTGAACGTAGTGAACGAGTCGAGCTTTGACAGTGCACGCTTCGCGTCGATGGCCATCTGCAGCTCGCGCAGGTCGACGCGCTGCGTGCGTGCAATGGTGACGATGTCCACCAGGTCTTTCGCGCGGCTGCTGGGGCGGCCGTTGTAGGTGCTCATCGTCGCAGTGACCTTCTCCGCGACCTGATCGGAGATCGGGAACAGCCGGTAGGGGTGCGACGGGACCGGCCGCCCCAGCTGCAGCCGCGTCGACGGCTCGATCGTCTCGACGCGGCCGACCGGGGGAGGGCCGACGACCACGTCGATGGGGATGTCGGAGATCCTCCGGCCGGTGTTCGCGTCCAGACATGTGAACACCAGGCGCCGGGTCGCGACACCCGGCTGGTTCTCTCCTCGCCCGGTCGCACGGGCACGGGTGAGCTGGAACCGCACATGGTCGCCGAGATCACGCGCGGCTGCCTGCTCGAGCGCCTGCTGCGCGGCATCCAGATCGGCGGCGCCGGTCGAGGCCAGATCCAGGTCTTTCGTCGACCGTGACTTCGGCACCCGGGCGAGCATCGCCGTGCCGCCCTTGAGCAGCCACTCGGACTCTTCCCCCTCCGCAAAGACCCGGCTGAGGAAACGATCGTGCTGTGCCTGCACGATCTGCGCATTCACATCCAGCGCGCTCGCGCCGTCACCGGCTGCCTTCGTCGCGGCCGCCTTGATCGCCTGCGCAAGCCCCGTCCAGTCTTTGTAGCCGTCGGGCTCAGGCATCGGCCGGCACCACCGCGTCGACGCCCGCAAGAGCGAGCAGATCAGCCGCGAGCGCGGCACCCGAGGGGTACTTGTTGGGCTTGGCCAGCGGCTCCAGATACTCGGTCAGGCGGGCGGGGGAGAGCAGCTTTCCCGCGTCCGCGGCGTCGGCGAGCGCATCGGCGACGAGGGAGCGGTCGACCCACTGCTCGATCAGGTCGGCGATCGTGCGCTCGACGCTCATGGTCGGCATCCCGTCGACGGAGACCACCTCGGTGGGCGCGAGCTCGCGGGTGCGGAGCCGCACCCCGTCCAGGCGGGTACCGCGGCGGGTGGGAACGACGAACTCGAGTGGCCCGGGGAACCAGTCGCCGATGCCATGCAGCTGCGCGGCCGTCTGGCCTGCGGCGACGACGGGCGGGACGCCGGTGTCTGTGCGGGGACGGTCGGCGCCGCCGAGGGCGAGCCAGGTCGCGAGGATCGCCTCCTGCTCGTGCTCTGGCGCGCCGGCGAGGCGGTAGACGCCGCGCGCGACGCGGATGAGCGCGCCGCTGTTGGCGAGGCGCGTCAGGGTCGGGCGCGCCACGCCAGCCTCGAGCGCCTGGGCGGTGGTCACCAGGCCCCAACGCTGTGACGCGAGCTCGCCCAGACGAGCGAAAGTTGATCCTGCCATGCGCACAGTGTAGCGAGAAACCGCAACAAACGTTGTAGCTCGTTCAGATTGTCGACTTCGAGCCTCTGGGGCCACCCCTTAGCAGTGAGGGGGTTCCAAACCCTCGGGAACGGGTTATATTCGGGAATATAACCATCTGTGAGGAGGAGAAGATGCGGACCCACACCTGCCCGCCGGACCACAAGCACGGGCTGACCTCCACCTGCTACGTCGTCCACCTCTGCGGGTGCCGCGCCTGCATGGACGGCAACGCGCGCCGCCGCCGCGACCGCTACCGTCTCCTGGCCTACGGGCGATACCAGGACGCGCACCAACCCATCGAGCCGATCCGGCAGCACCTGCAGGCACTGGTCGACACCGGGATGATCCCCGAACGGATCGCCATCAGCGCCGGCGTCGGCGGCGCCACGGTCCGTCGCCTGCTCAACAGCGAGACGGCACGGTTCGTCACCGGCGCCACCGCCCGCAAACTCCTCGCAGTCACCCCCGACAGCAGCACTCTCGCCGCGCAGGGCCGAGTCAACGGCCGCGGCACCCGCCGGCGCCTCCAGGCTCTGGCCGCGATCGGATGGAACCACCACGAGATCGCACGCCGACTCGGCTACCCGCGCTGGAAGGTCAACAAGGCACTCGAAGGCGCCTACGTGGACATCCGTGTCCACGACGACATCGCCGCGCTCTACGACGAGCTCTGGGACCAGCAGCCCCCCACCCACACCCGAGCGCAGCGGGTCGGCCGCTCCTACGCACTCACGGTCGCACGCCGGCACGGCTGGCTGCCGCCGCTGGCCTGGGACGACATCGACACCGACCCGGCACCGCCCACAGCCGGGCAGGAACCCCTGCTCGACGAGATCGCGATCGAGCTCGCTCTCGCCGGCCAGAACGTCCGCCTCACCCGAGACGAGCGCCTCGAAGCCACCCGACGCGGGACCGAACGCGGACTCAGCCTCACCCAGCTCAGCGACCTGCTCGGCGTCGACGTCCGCACCATCGACCGCGACCGTGACGACCTCGGACTCCGGCAGGCCGCCTGATGAGCAAGACGCTCGACATCCTCGAAGCCGCCCTGCACGGCACCACCGCCGGCTACCTGGCCGGATGCCGCAGCAAGGGAGGATGCCCGAACCACGGCAACCGCCAGCTGCTCACCTGCACCGAAGCGGCCCGCGCCCGCCGCCACTACTTCTCGCTCGCCTCGCTCGAGGAGACCGAGCCGATCACCCGGCAGATGCTCCGCGACGCCAAGAACAGCCCCTTCGCACCGAAAGAAGCCGCAGATGTCTGACCAGCCGAACACCTTCACCATCGACTCCACCAAAGAGGGAGAGTGGCTGCGGGTCGTCCGCGCGCTCGGCGGCCATCGCTGGGCCCTGTCGCTGCGCTTCAACCCCCTCCCGCTGACTCAGCGAGGCGCCCGGCACACCCGGCCAACGCGGCAGCCCACACCCCACGCGGCAGCAGGCCACGGGCCGAACGCGAGACTGCACCTGCCCAGCTGCGCGATCTCCCCCCAGCTCGGCAACGGCCGCGGCGCCCACCTCAAGCAGATCCCCCACCTGGGCCGAACCGAGGAGCACTGATGACCGACATCGCCGTGCGCCTCCAGGAAGCCATGACCATCCAGACCGGCACACCCGTCACCGTCCGATGGAGCTTCCGCGAGTTCGCGCTCAACTGCACCCGCCGCGACGGCCGCCCCCTCACCCAACGGATGCACAGGCTCTTCCAGACGCTGCTCAACCGTGAAGCGCTCCGCGAGCTCACTCCAGGAGAAGACCCAACGATGGGATCCCGCGCAACCCTCATCGAGATCATCGACGACCTCGCCGTCAGCGCCGACCACCAAGGCGCCCGCGCGGCCGCGCTCGCCGAGGTCCTCCTCAGTGCCGGCATGTTCCACCTCGGCGACCAGCTCCGCCGCCAGAGCCACGCACTCTCAGAGCTCGACGCCGACGACGAAACCCTCGAGGTCATCGACGAGGCACGCACCCAGATCGCCCGAACCATACTGCTGCTCGACCAAGCCGACACCGCACAGGCAAAGGAGCGCAGATGAACCGACGCACCCGCCGCGCCAGCACAGCCCTCGCCGCGGTCGCAGCTCTCGCGCTCGGCTTCGGCGCCCACCAGCTGGGCATCACCTCCTGGATCGACACATGGACGCGCCCGCAGGCACCCGCCCCGGACCCGACCTACGACTACACCGCGCTCGCCGCAGTCGCGCAGGAGCTGCCGCTGATCGATCCCACCGAGGAGATTCCCGAGTATCGCCGCGCCACGTTCGGCGAGCGCTGGATCGACATCGAGGGAAACGGCTGCGATCAGCGAGACGATCTCCTCGCCGTCCAGCTGCAGGACGTCGTCCGTGACGGTTGCACGGTGCTCTCCGGCGTGCTCGACCCCGATCCGTACACGGGCACACGCATTGAGTTCGAGCACGACCGGATCGCCGCCCCTGGAGCCCCGGGAAGCTCCGGCGTCCAGATCGACCACATCGTCAGCCTTTCGGCGGCGCACGCCGGGGGCGCGTGGGCGTGGACCGAGCAGCAGCGCATTCAGTTCGCCAACTCGTTCGACAACATCGTCGCCGTCGATGGCAACACGAATGCGGCCAAGAACGACCACGGGCCAGCCCTGTGGCTGCCATCGAACGCCGACTACGTGTGCACCTACGTCGCCCGCTACACGGAGATCGTCGACACCTGGCACCTCGCGGTCGACGAAGCCGACCGCGGTGCGCTCGTGGACACGCTCTCAACCTGCGCTGCCCAGCAAGCCAGCGACGAGAGCGGGAGCATGTCGTGAAGCCGCTACGAACCCGCGTGGGATCTCGCCGCGCGCGCCTGACGCTTGGCCGCGCGAGCGCGGTCTACGACCTCGTTCGCATCCGTCGTGTCGACACCGAGGGTGCGCCTGATCACCTCGAGCTCGGCGTCGGTCCAGCGGGTGCGCCCTCGCATCCGCTCACCGAACGTGACGACGTTCAAGCCGAGCAGGTCGATCAGAGCCGCCTGCGTGGGAACCTCGGGCGCCCCCGCCCCGTCCGCGATCGCCGCCCGCAACCGCTCCGCGAAAGCCGCATCGCGCGCCAGTCCCGGCATCAGTCGCGGCCGGCGGCCGCGCTGCGAGGGCGCCCTGCGCGCGCGCTCCTGCGCGAATGCGTCGATCGCGGCCTCGTCGTAGAGCGGGGAGTTGCCTTCTATGGCAACCGGCTCGGGGAGCAGAGGACCCTCCTGGCCGGCTCTGCGCAGCTTGTTGCTGATGGAGCGCATCTTGTAGACCGCGACGACGGACACGCCGAGCTTCTCGGCGACGTCCGCCGTGGTGAGGTGCCGTCCGGTCATCAGCGCTCCTCTCAGCTGGATGAATATAACCACTTTCGCGGTTACGGCGCGCCGCGGCAACCAGACCCAACTTGGTTGGGGATGCTGGGGCGCATGGCTAACAAGGACGCGGACGCCATCCGTGAGGAGCTCCGTCGCATCGGCCAGCAGCTCGCGCAAGCGGACGAGCTGCGCGAACGCCGCGGCAAAGTCGTCGACGAGGCGCGCGCGGCCGAGCTGACCCAGCGAGAGATCGCCCTCCTGCTGGGGATGACCGAGGAAGGGCTGCGGAAGGCGCAGAAGTCCTACCACGGACGCGGGCGCTCTTACGGCGGCCGCCTCGCGTCCTAGCGACCCCGCCAGACCTTCATGGAGCGCCCGTCGACTGCGAAATCTGATTGCAATTTTCAAGCACTCTTGACTAATATAACCTGACGAATGAGGGGGTGAGATGGACGAGCTGAACTACCGACCCAAGCCGTGGACGCCGAAGGACGTGCCCACGATCTGGGTCGACCAGACCACCGGGCAAGGCGTCACCGACGCCGGCACGCCCGTTCGCCCCGTCATCGGCGAGCGCCGCAAGAACCCCAACCTGACGGACCTGCTCGACACGGCTGCCTCGTACGGCGCTAACCGCATCATGCTGACCGGGAAGCGCCCCGAGCCTGCGCCTGGCGTGCGGCACTGGCTGTACGTCCAGACCCCGAACTGGAAGCCCGGAGCCCACTGGGTCAACAACGGCCCGCCCACCGGTCGGTTCGAGCACGCGGTCACCGGCTTCAAGATCGAAGTCCGCACCGCGGAGGAGTGGTTCGGCGACGGGCCGCTGACCCCTGCCCAGGCTCGTCTGGCCTGGAACGTCACCGCGTCGATCATTCGCCACGCCGACGAGAACGCGCGCCTGTTCAACAGCCCTGCCGCCACCGGAACGAACCTGTGGGCGCTGTCGCTGCCGAAGAACATCAACCCCGTGCCGGTCGAAGACGACATCGCCCAGGAGATCCACTTCACCTCGGGCCTGCACCACTACGACCACCTGGTCGCGGGGGAGTCGTTCGCCAAGCACGAGGACTGCGTCCCGCTGATCGACCCGGCCAAGACGAAGAAGATCAGCGAGTTCGCCTACGTCGACGGCCGGTTCATGTTCGCCGGCGTCGGGCGCGAGCTCGGTATCGGCCCCGCGATCCGGCTGAACCAGGCCGCCGCGTACGAGCTGCTCGAGCAAGACCCCTACGCGCGCGCCCGCTTCCACGTGCGGTTCCGCGTCCCTCAGGGCTGGAACCACGTTGGCCTGCTCGGTGTGAAGCACCTGGACGTTCGCGAAGGCTGGTTCTATCCGAACCGGCCCGGAGCGGTGCACGACACCTGGGCCGACGGCAGCGAGATCCACGTCGCCCTCAAGCACGGGTGGGAGATCCGCCCTCACGAGGCCGTGGTGTTCCGCAAGGCCAAGCCTCTAGACACCTTCACCGAGCGCATGACGCGCGCCCGCGAGCGAGTCCAGCTGCAGGACGAGATGCACCCGGACCTGCGCCGCGCTGTGCTCGCCGCGCTGCGGAACATCATGCTGCACTCGATCGGTGCATTCGCCGCCGCGGGCCGCGACGAGACCCGCGTCGCCGCGTCGCCCGATGACGTCCCGCCCGAGTACAGGGCCAAGATGCTGCGACAGGGCAACCTCTGGATCTATCGCATCCCGTCGCGCCCGAACGACCGCACCCGAAGCTTCTACCACCCGGAGCTCGCCGCCCAGGTCTGGGGTCGCGCACGCGCTCGCGTCCTCCACGGCCCCAGCTCCCTCGGCGGCTACACCTCCGGTGCTCTCACGGTCGACCCCTCGACGCTCATCGGCATCCAGGGTGATGCGATCTACACGACCAAGCTGCCGGCGTGGTCCCTGCCGGACCGGTTCATCGGCGGCGGCGACGACGGCAAGACCGGGCGCCTGCGCCTGCAGGGCTACCTCAACGGATCCTTCATCACGCCGGAGACGCTGCGGCAGCGTGACGCGCTGAAAGCACGTGCCGAGCGGGCCGGCATCGCCAAGGCGCTCGAGCAGGCAGAGGAGAAGGGCTGATGGCTGACCAGCAGCGCACCGCCCAAGACCTCATCCGCGATCTGCGGCGCAAGGGCATCAGCACGGCCGAGATCGCCGAGGAGCTGCACCGCTCGCCTCGAATGGTCCGCAAGATCCTCAACGGCGAAACCAGCGGCGCCCTCTACCGCCAGGCGCTCCAGGAGCTCGCTGACACCGGACGCCTCACCCACGTCCCGCCGCGGCGCCGGCGCAAGGACGGCTCGATCGCCCCCGTGCGAGGCAAGGCCGGCGCCAAGCCCGTCATCCCCGAAGACCTCAGCGGCACCTACGTTGAGGGTCGCCAGGGTGGTCGGCTGCGCGTCGACGTGGCATACGCCACCGGGGGCGACCGGTACATCGAGATGCGCATCCCCAAGGGCCGCACCGCGAAGGGCCGCGAGCAGGCGAACGCCGAACTGATCAAGCAGGTCCGCAACGCCGCCAAGGGCCAGTCCCACGACAAGCAGAAGCAGATCACCGCCCACCTGACCTTCTCCAACGGCCGCGTGATGGAGGTCAACTCGTACAACGCCTCGACGATGCTCAAGCGCATCCACGAGAACGGCGGCGACGCCCTCGGCTGGTTCCGCGAAGAGTCGAAGAACCGATACGTGAACCTCGACACCAGCCGCGACACCATCACCGGCGTCACCCTCAACGTCGTCAGCACGGCCAAGACGACCGAGTACCAGAGGCAGGCCGAGCGCGGCCGCACTCACCGCCCCCGCTCGCTGTCGCCGGCGGAGCTCATCAGCATGGAAGAGAAGCGGCGCATCGAGGAGCGCCGCGCTCGCCGCCGTGGAAACCGAGGAGGTGGTCAGTGACCATGGCCGCCCCGAAGAAGCCCACAGCTGCAGCGAAGCCCCGCGCACGCAAGGCCGCGCCCCCCGCTGAGGAAGTCACCAGCGACGTCGACCAGGCAGCGACGTCCGAAGCACCCGCACGCGCACCTCGCGCAAGCCAGAAGCCGGCAGCGGCGAGCGCGACGCCTCCTGAGTCGGCCGAGGCGGAGACGCCACCGCCGGCGAAGAAGAAGCGGGGGCCCTACAACGTCGTCTACGTCCAGAAGAAGCCCGTCTCGATCCGTCTCCCCGACGACGCGCTTGAACTGATGGACTGGGCCAAGCAGGATGCAGCCAGCCGCGGCGACCGCCTCACCAAGGACGAGATCGTCACCGTTGCGCTTCGCGCCTACTGGGGCCGCAAACGGCGCCGCGGGTAATGACCGTCTCCTGAGCTGCTGGCAGGGAAGTCGAGATGAGTGAAACTAACGGGCCGGCCGAGTTGCCGGTCTACTCGATCGCCGAGGCATTCGTGAAGCGATCCGGAATGTATATCGGGCAGCCCGTCACGTTCGAGCGAGTGCACACGTTCCTGCTCGGTTTCGAAACGGCGATGTTGTACGTTCGCGACGAGCTCGCGCGCGATCGCAATGCGTTTCAGCCCGTGGGCGTGCTCGGTCAGTTCCGGGAGCAGCTGCGATCCGAGGGGCGGCTCAGGTGGGACTCCTGGTCCCTGACGATCGTGGCGGAAGCGATCGGCTGGACTGGCGACGAGCCTCCGGCGATCGACGATCTGACCGAAGAGCAGCACCTCGAGGCAGTCCGGGACCTTCTCCCGTTGCTCGAGAAGGTCTTTGCCCTCCCCGCGGAGCTTGTCACCTCGCTCCGTGACTCCGCCTGAGAAGGGTAGGCACCCCACCGCTGTCGGTGTGTCGTCCCGCCCATCGAGTTCGAGAACGCGTTCTATGCTGTGCGGCGATGATCAACCTGACCGCCACCGTCCCGCTTGGACCGCTGACAGAACTTGTCGGACGATCCCTCTCGGCGACTGGGAGATGGGTCAACTCATCCGGTAGCGCCTACCTGTCATATCCATCACTCAGAGGATCCTGACCCGGACGAACGATCGCAGTCGCTCGAGGGCAAAGGACCCGTGCGGATGTCGCGCGTCACACCTCGACCTCGAACGGCAACTTTCGCAGTGTCGTCGCGGAAATCCCGGTGCTCTTGTACATCCGGGCGTGGGCGTACTGGATCTCCGGCAGCAGATCGATGCGGCCGATCGCCTCCAGCATGATCTCGTCGGCCTGACCGGTGAGATGACGCAGTTCGGGGATCGCGTACCCGCCCACGTACTTCCCGGAGTTGAGATCCCAGGAGCGCACGGCCGGCAGCGCCTCCTCGATCCTCTCGCCGAGCTCCACCAGAGCATCGAACGTGTCCTGCCCGTAAGCGTGCGGGGAGAATGGGATCTGCGACATCGTGCCCTTGGTGACGTTGAAGCAGTCGCCCGTGAACGTCCACCACAGGAACGCCAGCCGCGACGCCGCGATCGCGCTGGCCGCGAGCTGGTCCTTCCGGTTCTGAACGAACAGCTTCCCCTCGTTGAGGGGCACCGTGGCGTGCGTGGTCTTGTCGTAGGTGACCGGCGGCACCGTGTACGTGCTCAGGAAGTACGTGGCGGTCTTCTTGAAACCGACGGAGTAGTCGCTCACACGGACAAGCGGCGTCGAGGAGATCGTGCCCTTCGCAAGCAGCGTGTCGATCAGCTCGAACATCGCGTCGCTGCTGGCGCGCATCCAGTTCGGGGTCCGCGAGCCGGCGGGCCGAAGCGAATACCGCAGTGTCGCCATCAGATGCGGACGGAACGCCTCGATCCAGCTGTGGGTGAGCGTCGTGTGCAGCTCGGAGACGCTGCCATACCCGGCGGCGGTGATGATCGTGCTGCGCACCTTCACCTGGAACAGGGCAGCCGGGCGTTCCTGGAAGGTGCTCACCCAGATCGCATCGAACCGCCGCTCGTAGAACTTCCGCAGTGACTCGTCGCGATCGGCGAACTGGCTGCGGATGGGAACGATCAGGCTGAGCCGGCCATCCGGGCGCGTGATCTGCGCCGAGCGCTCGCAGCAGGAGGCGTAGATGTCGTCGACGTTGTCTGTCTCGAAGCCGGTGATGCGGTAGCTGAGCTCGCGCCGGTTGACGTAGGGTGGGTTGCCGATGACGACGTCGAAGCCGCCCTGATTGGGGTGTGACACGTCGCCCCGCACCGGCAAGAAGCGCGGCCCGTACAATGTCCAGCGCATCGAAAAACACCCCGCGACCTTCCGACTACCTCCGGACGTCTTCGAGTACATCAACCAGGCACGCGACGAAGCCGCGGCCCGTGGTGATCGCCTCACCAAAGACGAAGCGATCACCATGGCAGTCCGCGCGTTCTGGGGCGGCAAGCGCCAGCGCCGCCGCTGATCACCACACCGACATAACCGACGAAAAGAACTCTGGAGGCATCTGATGAGCCGTCGATCTATGCTCGAGCAGGAAACCGATCCGCTACACCCCGCGCGGATGCTACCGCGCACCTGAGACGAACGCGCGGTCCTTCACCGAGGATGGCTACATCTCGACATGATCAACCGAGGCAGCGAGAAGATTTCGTGCGAAGAGGTGGAGGACCTCGTCTACCGCTATGACAGCTTCGATCTAGCGGCCGCCGTCGCGATGCTCGACCCCGTGTTCAGCGAGCGGGTATGCGTCTACGTGAGTCTCAAGGAGGGCGGCCCGCTCGGGCTCGAACGGATCCGCGCCGCCATGGAGTCCGCCGGGGTGGCTAAGCATAAGCACCCCGAGCGGCTGATCGCCGTCGACGACATGCCCCTCACCAAGGTAGGCAAGATTGACAAGAGGGAGCGGAGAGGGCTTTGCCCGCCGCGACAGCGCCTAATGGGGCAGACGCTCAGCGCCCGCGCCGCCACGCGAGCCAGTGGCGGATGCTCTCCTCGAGCGCGTGCAATAGAGGCAACATCACCCAGATGACGCACGCGACGGTCAGTGGCGTCGTACATAGGATCTGGAGGTACGGCGGCAGGCCGGTCAGGAGCGGAGCGATGAAGTAGGCGTTGAACATGGCAGGCGGTACCAGCGCGATCCACACTAAAATCGCCGTCCACCACCGCGGGCGCGCGGGACCGGCCGTCGGGATTGCACCGGTGAGGGCGTCCGGAGTCAGTGGACGGGCCTGCCCGATCGTGAGCGGCACGGCCTGTTGCAGGTGCGCCTGCCGCTCCTTACTGTCCTCCCACCGGATGAGGTCATGGGGGGAAGCGAACGTGATCTCGACGACAACCTGGCGCCGGTGCCGTTCCGAGACTCGGACCTTCGACTCCCGGTAGCCGGGGAACGACTGGGCCCGGCCGGTGAAACCATGCGCCCACTCGGTGAGATCGTCCAGCCGCCCGGGGACGGCTGTGCGCGCCACCCGAGCCGTGACCGTGAGGTTATCTGGTTGCATGGTGTCCTCCCGGGGCAGAGGAAGCCCCGTCTCCCAGCGTATTGCGCCGATGACGCGGCACTGAACAGCTTCCGACCATCGGGGTCCGGATCAATAGCGCGAAATAGTGCTCTTCCGAGCAGTGGAGTGTCACCGCCACTGCCGCCTCACGCAGGATGGAAAGTTGAAAGACCTGGATCGACGGGGAGGTCATTTGCACGAGGCGTTTCGCTTGCTGCGGGAAGAAAGGCTCAAACGAGGCCGATACCATCGCCGAGCGACGGTGTATCACCCGGACGTAGAAGAGGTCGACCAGCTCTACGGTGTCCGGCTTCAGCTGGAGTCCTTAGGCGCGCGCCGGACGGTGGACGGATGCTGCGCTCCGAGATCGGCGCTTCGCGCGAGTACGGGACGCTAATGGATGCGGCGCTGGCAGTCGGTGACATGGACGCCTGGCTGGTGGCGCACCACGCGTTCCTCCGCTGCTGCGTCGCGCGTGCAGACATCCCGTTGGGGCGGGTAGTGGACTCCTACCCGGAACGCTGCTTACACATCTATCAGTTGTGGCACCCGCAGTCGTTCGCCATCGCTCATCGCGAGTACGAGGCCGTCCTCGAGTCGATCGTCAGGCGTCCGACGCCCAGGGGATCGATCTGTCGCCGCTGGCGACCCACGAGTTCGCCTTCGACGATGCCGCCGCCGCCTTCGAGCAGTCCCGCGACGCGTCCAGCAGCCTGAAGGTCCTGCTCCGACCGTAGAGCGCCTGGGCCGTCGGGGCCGTCACAGGGAGCCACGCGGGCGGCGTGGGGTGGCACGGGCTGCAGTGGCACCGCGGAGACGATCCTCCCGCCTGTCGGGTCGGCATCGGAGCGCGCGGTGCAGGAGGAGCGCGCCCACGTTGCAAGTAAGCTTTCTGCCGTGCAGAATCGACAGCTCGGGTCGCCGGGCGATCCACCCCAGTATCCGATCGAGTCGGTCGACAACGCGCTGAAGCTGATCCTGCTGCTGGGTGAGGAGCACGAGCTGCGGCTCACGGACGCCGGTGCCCTCCTCGGGGTGGCGACCTCGACCGCGCACCGACTTCTCGCGATGCTGGCATGGCGCGGCTTCGTGCGGCAGAACCCGGTGACCAAGGCTTACGGCCCTGGCCCGGCGCTGACGACGGTGGCCTTCTCGGTGCTGCGCAGGATGGATGTCCCGAGACTGGCGCAGCCGATCCTCGAGGACCTCAGCGCCGCCCTCGGTGAGACCTGCCACCTGGGCACGCTCGAGGGCAACCATGTCCGATTCCTCGCCGTTGCCGAGCCCGATGTGGCCGTGCGCGTGGTTTCGAGACTGGGCAAGACCCTGCCGGCGCATTGCACCTCGACCGGCAAGGCGCTGCTTGCCGAGCTGAGCGACGAGCAGCTCTTCCGGCTGTACCCGGACGAGCAGCTCGAGATCGTCACACCGAACTCCATACGTTCCCGAGACGAACTCGTCGCCGAACTGGTTCGGACACGACTGGACGGTTATGCCGTGAATCGGCAGGAAAGCGAGGACGGCGTGGCGAGCGTCGCGGTCCCGGTCCACGTCTCGTCGGGACTGCGACTGGCGATCAACGCCTCCGCGCCCGTGCAGCGGTTACCGCCGGGCAAGGTCAAGTCCCTAGCGCGGTCACTGCGGGACGCCGCGATCCGCCTCGCCGAACTGTTGGGGTGAACCGGCCCGGGTCGTCGTAGCGCCCATGGATGCGCTGCGCACGCGAACACGCCGCTGATGAGCGTGGCTGCGGGAGCGACCGACCCGCCGCCGTGGGCCTCAGTGCCCGTTGGCCGGATCGTCCGGGTCGCGGGCGGCTTCTTCGCCTTGATCCAGCCCACTCAGCGTCGCCATATCCTCCGAGCTGAGCGTGAAATCGAAGACGTCGATGTTCTGCGCGAGATGCTTCTCATCGCCGGCGCGCGGGACGGGAACGATCCCTTCCTCGATGTGCCAGCGCAGTAGGACCTGTGCGGGCGACTTGTCATACTTCGACGCGATCGCGGTCACCGCGGGATCGGACAGCAGGGCTCCTCCGCGTCCGAGCGGGCTCCACGCCTCGGTCAGGATGCCGTGAGCGCGCTGGAAGCTGCGCTGTTCGACACGGGCGATGTCGACGCTGAGCTGGATCTGATCGACGTCGGGGACGACACCGGTCGCGTCGACGACGCGCTGAAGGTGGTGAGACTTGAAGTTGGAGACGCCGATCGCCTTCACTCGTCCCTCTTCGAGCAGTCTCACCAGACCCTTCCACGCTTCGACGTATCGGTCGAGGGCCGGAACCGGCCAATGGATCAGGAACAGATCGAGGTAGTCGACGCGAAGGGTCTTCAGCGATCGGTCGTACGCGCGCTGCACTCCCTCGACGCTGTGGTCCTCCTTGTTGAACTTGCTCGTGATGAAGACCTCGTCACGAGGGATGCCCGATGCACGCAGACCGGCACCGACGGCCTCCTCATTCGCGTACTTGTACGCCGTATCGAACAGGCGGTAACCGTAGCCGACCGCCTTCTCGACCATCGTTGCGCACTCGTCTCCCGTGAGTGGCCACGTGCCCACCCCGATTCGCGGGATGCGGTGACCGTGCAGGAGGGGGAGGGTGGTGTCGTCAGCTCTCATCGGGCGGCCGCCTTCGCCGGAGCCGTGCTCGAGGGCTCGAGGAGGGCGCGCAGCCGATGTATCAGCTCGTCCGCCTTCGCTCGCGAGGCGACCGAGCGGCGGGCGTCGACGAGGGCACGCGGCCAGTTCACGATGACGGCACCTTCGGCCTGCCCTTGGCTCTCGCCGTACACGACGGCGAAGCGGTCCTGCGCAGGGTCGCCCACCATCGTCCAGTGATCAGATCCGGTATGCCCGACGATCTGGATCTTCCAGTCGTACTGGTCGCTCCAGACATACTCGGTCGTGTCGTAGTCCTCGCAATCATCAGGGTGGACGATGTTGTGTGCGACGACGCGAGCCTGATCAACGGCATTGGTCCAATGTTCGAGGCGCAGCGAGACGTTGCGCGACGCACTCGCCCAACGTGCGATATCGCCGACGGCAAAGATCTCAGGATGCCCGATGGCCCGCAGCCCAGAGTCGCAGGTCACCCCGTTGTCGAGTTCGATGCCGGAACCCTCGAGCCACTCTGTGTTGACCACAGCTCCGATACCGACGAGAGCTGCATCGGCCTCGATGATCTCGCCGCCATCGAGCACCACGCGCACCCCGTCTGCCGTCTGTTCGACGCCTTCGACTGTCCTTCCGAAGTACTCCTCGACGCCCTCCTGGGCATACTTGCGGCTGAAGATCTGGCCGACTTCGGCATTGAGCACCCGCGACATCGGCGCCGGGAACGGGTCAACCATGCTGACCCGTACGCCCGCCGTGATCGCCGTTGCGGCAGCCTCCCCCCCGATGAAGCCTGCGCCGATGACCACAAGGTGCCGCGCTGTGGCCAGCTCATCCCGCAAGCGCTCGGCATCGCCGCTGGTACGCAGCAAGTGAATATGCTCACCTTCACCCCACGGAGAGCGACGGGCGCGTGACCCGGTGGCGATCACGAGTGTGTCGTATGAGACGGCTGTACCGTCCTCGAGCGTCACAACCTGGCCTTCGAGGTTGAGGGATGCCGCGGGCGTGCCGAAGATTGAGATGGCTCCGATCCCCCGCGTCTCGTGCTCGGAGAGAAGCTCGATCTCGTGTCGCGCCGTCTCACCGGTGAGGTACTTCTTCGAGAGCGGAGGTTTGTCGTAGGTGGGATGGCGTTCCTGGTCAATCAGGACGATCTCGCCCTCGAATCCCTCGCTTCGAAGGGCTTGGGCGGTCTTGAGCCCACCAACAGAGGCGCCGACGATGACGACCCGCGACACGTCAGTCCTCCACAACCAAGGCGGAGACGGGGCAGCTGCGCGCCGCCTCCTCTACTCGCTTGCGGTCACTGTCGGGCAGGTCCTCGCGCAGAACGATCACTAGGGCGTCGTCATCTAGGTCGAAGTAGTCGCCCGCGGCGACAACGCAATTGGCGTAGCCCTGGCAGGCGCTGCGGTCGGCGATGATCCGTGCCATCGGTCTCTCCTTTTCTACTGCGGTCGCATTTCGGGAAACATCGGCTGGTCAGGCCGCGCGATCATCTCGGAGAACGTCTGCGTGGTCTGCCAGGTCAGGGCCTCGAGTTCCATGGGGTCGATCGCGATCCACTGGCCAGTTTTCGGGGCGTCGATCAGTAGCCTCGTGCCGTTGTGAGTTTCCACGCGGCGCACTTCGATCTCCGAAAACTCGTTGGCGATGACGAGCGGCTCTCCGACGGTGCGGGCAATAAGACGCTCGCGCTCCGCCGCCGCAGCCGCCGCGGCATCACGATCGACGTCGGCACCCTCCCAGTCGAGGCCGCTCACAGGAAGATCGCCAGGTTCTGGGTGCGGAGCACCGACTCGTCCACCATGATCACCCGACGTGCCAACTGCAGGTCGTCACCGACGCGACGCAATACGTCCTCGCGGTGAGCGGAGATGATTGACGGCTCGTTGACGTCTCCCCGGCTGCGGAACAGCAGGACGGCGGAGTCGACGATGAGCTCGTCCTCGACCGAGGACAGGAACACGCGCACGTTCGTCACGTAGTGACGCAGGCGTGAGGGAGGGTCCTCCGTCCAAGCGTGTTCAGTCAGGAATCGCGCGACCCGGCGGCTGAGCGAGTACTTATTCTCGTCCCAGTGCGACATCCCCCTCGCCGTCGTGAAGGAAGACCCGAGAGCCGTCGTCTGACGCACCGGCATGATGTAGTGAATATCCTCTGTAAGCGTCTCAAGCCAGTGCTCGTACCGTTGCTCGTCGAGGGTGTAAGCCTCTTCAATCAACCAACGATGCGCCTCGAGATGCAGTTCGTCGGAGAACAGTAGGGACCGCCCGACTCGATCGGCGCGCGTGGCGTGGGCGCCGAGAGGCGATTGCTCGGATATCTGGACACCGGTCTCGGTGTTCATCATGCGGGTGCCTCCCCGTTGTTGGTGATGCCTGTACCGATGCTCGCGACCTGCACCTCGACTTCGTCATCGGTGTCGAGGTAGTCGGCCCAGCGATCGAGCAGATGACGCTGGTTGTACTCGCCGTAACCAACGTGCGCGACGCCTGGACCGGCGAACTGTTCAGGCGTCAGCGCAGCGACGACCGGAGTGTCGTCTTTGAGAGTCCCCATCCGACTGTTGAGCAGGAGCCGTCGAGCCATCGAACCCTTGGCAGTCGTGGTCAGCGAGACCCAGTTCTCGACATCGTCCTGCTCGAACATTCCCGTGCTACCGAAGCACATAAGGTAGGCCTTGTACGAGAGCTCCTTGAACTCCTCCGGCGCCTCGGCATCGACCGCGAACCAGGAGTAGACCTCCGTCTCGTTCTCGCTAATGGGCTGCCACGAACGGATCGAGATGAAGGGCAGCACGTCGTCCCCGTCCTCCACCTTCGGCCAGTTGTGCACGAAACTCATGTTCGGGAAGAGCGATGCCGCTGAGATCATAAACCCGTCACGGCCAATCACATCGAGCTGCTCAGGCGACCATTGCTCCTTCATCCGCTCGATCATCGCGTCGGGATATCCGACGTAGCGCAGCCGCTCCTCGAGGCTGCCCGGCGGGAGCTTGTAGGTCGTGCCGCCGCCGTTGCCGGCCCAGTACGTGTTGCCGTCCTTGCGCTTCTCCGCCTTCGGCTCACGGAACAACCCGATCTCGACGACCGAGGTGTGGGTCTGGGGCGTGTGATACATGTCGCCGGCGAAGTTCTCGGCGCCGATCTTCCAGTTCGCGTTGACGCGCCACCGCTGCGGGCCACGCAGCTCGATGCCCTTGGCGCTCTGCCCGGTGTAGTAGTCGAGGTAGAACGCGAAGTCGCCGATGTATTCCCGCAGGGTCGGCGCGTTCGGGTCCATGCTGATGAAGATCAGACCGTTGTATGTGTCCAGGTTCGGCGCCGGGAGCAGTCGTGCACCCTTCTTGTTGAACCCTGCCTCACCCCCGTAGGCCTCCTCGTGGAACGGGAGGCCCATAATCCGGCCGTCGTTGCGGTATGACCACCCGTGGTAGGGGCAACGGAAGTGGGAGGCGTTGCCGACCTCGGCGCGGCACACCTGCATCCCGCGGTGCAGGCACATGTTGAAGTGCGCCCGAATCTCACCACTCTCATCGCGCACGACGATAAACGAGTCGTCGAGCACATGCCGCACCACGTAGTCACCGGGCTGAGGGATCTCGGATTCATGTCCGACGAAAATCCACGCGCGGCTGAAGAGCTTGCTCTTCTCCTGCTCGAAGATCTCCTCGTCGTTATAGATGTGCGCCGGGATCATGCCGCGCCGCACGTCCTCGAAGATCGTCGTCTTGCTCGCCATTGGGTCGCTGCTTCCTGATGTCAGAGTCCTATTCCGCGCCTTGAAGATGATGTCGGTCGAGACCGGTTTTCTTTAAGACAGAATCTGATTCTGCTAGATTTTCCAGGAATTCGCAATCGGAGATCACGCCTCGAAGGAGAAGTGGATGATGAACGACTACGTCGACGAACGCATGCTCGTCGCCAATGCTTGCCGCGTGCTCGCGGTCCGGGGGCTCGTGGACGACATCCTCGGGCACGTCAGCCTGCGGGTCGACGACGACACCGTCCTCATCCGAGCCCGCGGACCGCAGGAGCGGGGGCTGCGGTTCACCACCGCCGACGACATCCTCGCCGTGCCCCTTGAGGGATCGTTCGAGCTCGCCGGCGGGTACCGGGCGCCGAACGAGCTGTCTCTGCATCTTGAGCTGCTGCGCCGCAATCCTGCGGCTCGATCCGTCGTCCACGCGCATCCGCCGGCTGTCGTCGCGTTCTCGCTGACCGGACGGACGTTGCTACCGATTGTCGGTGCCTTCAACATCCCCGCTATGCGGATGGCGCGCGGCGGCATCCCCGCGCACCCCTCGTCTGCGCTGATCCGCAACCACGCACGCGCGACGGCCATGGCGGACGATTTCGGCACGCGGCCGGTCGGCATCCTGCGCGGTCACGGCCTCACGGCCGTCGGCGAGAGCGTCCCGCAGGCCGTCATCCGCGCGATCAATGTCGACAGCCTGGCTCGCGTGCACCTCGCCGTTCTGCAGGCAGGGGCCGAGCCTATGCCGATCGATGACGACGATCTCGCCGACCTGCCCGACCTGGGTGACGCATTCAACGACGGGCATCTCTGGCGATTCCTGCTGCAGGAACTTGCTGAGCAACGGCTCCTGCTGTAGTCGGGCCATCACAGATGTCCGGAGCCCGGGTCGCGATCAACTGCACCATCCTCACCGCCGCAGGCGCACATTTGGACCGAGCCACTCCGTCACCAGGGTGAGTACCGCATCGCTGTTCGACTCCTGCATCAGCATGTGGCCGTTGCCAGCCACGTTCGCTGCCGTCAACGCGACGAACCTGACATCGCCGCCTCGCTCGGCGAGCCAGTCAGCAGTCGCGCGGTCCGACTCGATCGGATGATCGGTGTCGTGGGTACCGACCATCACGAGGGTCGGTAGGCCGTCCAACTCCCTGTCGCCGATATGGACCTGCGCACCGCGGACGTTCTGCCGCTCGAGGAGGAGCCCGGCTGGGATTGGCACCAGCTGCGAACGGAGCTCGTCCAGGTGACCGGGTGGGAACTGCTCGCTTGCACCGACCAGCTTCGCCTCGATGAACTCTGGTCCGGGATGCCACCAGCCGCGACGGGGAAGCCTCCAGGTGAGCGGGCGTCCCTGGACGACGATGTGATCGGCGTCCTCTTCCAGCACGGCGGGCTCGGGCTGGATGTCCCCGGGGGGAGCGGGTGCCAGCGCGACTAGGGCGATCAGTGAATCCCGATGGTGGAAAGCGACCCGATAGCCGAAAGCGGCGGACATGGAGTGGACCACGAGGACGACCGGGCCGCCGAGCGCAGCGATTAGCTCGACGATCGCGCCGGCGACCGCCGCCCCATCCAGCCGCGTGTCGGGGTCCCATGCGCCGCCAGCCGACAACCCAGGCCACGTCATCACGACCGCGCGGTATCCGGCTTCGGCGAGACGGGGTGCCCACCCGGGTCGCCCGCCGATCGCTCGACTCCAGCCACCGGGGCCCACCCCCCCGCCGTGAACGAGCAGCACCGTCGCACGGGCGGGGCCGCCGGGCAGCCATTCGGCGTAAGCGACGGTCCCAGCGGAAGTCGCGAAAGAGCGAAACGTCGTCACGACATAACGGAGACGATGGCTGCTGCCAGCTCCACCGGGCGCGTCAACATGGCCTGATGGCTCCCCGGCGAGCTCGCGGTCGTCGGGTTCGTGAGCCGGTCTGCTGATGCGCGGTACAACTCCTGCGGCACAGCCCGATCCTCTTGCAGGAAGATGTAGCCGCTCGGCACGTCACCGGTGCCGGCCGTCCGAAGACGGATCGGCTCGTCGAGCCAACCGCCAGGCGACGGCACCAGACGAGGCTCGACCTGCGCGTGAAGCTCCTCCGATCCGTCCTGCAAGAAAGCCGTCATGAATAGCTGCGGCGGGATCGGCACGCTCTGGTCGGGCGAGGACGCGGCTGTGCCACGGGCGAAATTCGCCAACTCGGCGGGGAGGATCGCATTGATCGACTCGCCGTCGGCGAGTACCCACGCGTCGATGAAGATCGCCTGCTCCACCTGCTCCGGCATCGCCTCAGCTACGAGTTGGATGAGCGGGCCGCCGCCACTGTGGCCGACTACGACGAACCGGTCCCACCCCTTGTCGGCGATCCGGCCGATGAGATTGTCCGCCATGGTCGAGAGCGTGACACCTGCACGGTCGTCGTTGTCACCGTGACCCTGCAAGGTTGGGGCCCATACCTCGTGGCCTGCCTTCGTGAGCTCAGCGACAACGCCGTCCCACGCCCAACCACCCTGCCAACCTCCATGAACCAAGACGATGCGCATTCTGGAACTCCTTTGTTCACCGACGGCGGGTTCCGTCGGATGGAATCCCACTCTACCTAGCAGAATCTGTGCAGAACAACAGTCCTGTTCAATCCCTTCAGAAAGGGTCATTCGTACTCGTCGAGCTTCCGGAGGACGGTCTATCTGAGCGGCGTCTCACGGAGGTCCTGCAGCATGATCGCCCGGTTCAGGGGCGAGATGCATTGCGGGACCTCTCTGGCCAGCGTGACCGCCACTGCGCCGAGCGGGGTGCCGGATCCATGTGAGTCGCGTCGACACGAATCCGGAGATTGTGCCGGCGCCCAGCACGATGAGGGAGTTGACGATCATCCTGACGATGATCTGAACTCCGCCGAGAACGAATCCCTGAGCGGTCGTGTTTCCCTGCCCGTGATCTATGAACTGCGGGATGATCGCGAGTTACATGACAGCGGCCTTGGGGTTGAGCAGGTTGGTGACGAGCCCCATCCGGAACAGCTTCGACCGGGAGTCGCGCGCGTGGGATTGTGTCTCGAATAGCCCGTTGCCGCCGGGGCGCAGGGTTGCGGACGCCAGCCACGCGAGATAGAGCACTCCAGCGGCTGTCCCGGTCCAGCTCACCTTGACAGGGCTCTCAGGGGTGAGTGCTCGACCGGACGATCCCCCGCGGACTCGCCATGGAGCCACGGCCAAGGAATGCGGAGATCGAGGACGCCGGTCGCGCTGAGCAACACCGGGATGAGGAGAAGAGTGAGCCGCCCCGTCGGCGATCGCCCTCGCCTCTGAACGGCGCGGCTGCTCACTCGTTAACACACTCTAGGTCGATCTGCCTGCCGCAAGCGGGCATCTGAGTTGAGTCGGACCAACTGTAGGAAAATGCCATTTCGCGTGGAATCCTGGCCCTGAAACCGTTGCCAACTACCGTGGAATCGCGAGGGGTTCATGCCATCTCGAGCGGGAACCTACAATGCCGCTTTCCTCGAGGAGGATGCGACCGTGAGGATCCTCGCGGTCGGTACAGACGACTATGAGGTGTTCCCCTCGGCGCTGGCGCACGAGATCGCCCGAGGTCTCTGACGCGCTAGAGGAGCGCGGTGTCCACGCGGCAGCACTTCTGCTGCGCGTAGGGACGGTCACTCAACGGGATCCAGCCCTCTTCTCCTCGGCGGAGGAGGCGCGGGTGTCCGGGCTCGGTCTCAGCAGTCATGTGTGGGCCAGCGTTGGTCCAGCAGTTCTGTGCGCGCGTCTCGCACCACAGCGCGAGTCGCGCTTCGCGGGGGAGACATGCCCGGTGCGTCCACCAGGCGCGCTTCTCCCCGTAGGGGCCGAATTGGTGCCCTTCACTGTGGGCGATTGCGTCGTGGACAGCGCGGAACACGTCGTTGGCGAGCATCGGCGCGCGCTCTCCCGAGGGGAGGGTGACGGTCACGGTGCGTGCCATCGGGTGGTCCGGCGGTAGAGCGCCTTCGGTGTGCTGCGAGACCTCGGTGCGGAAGTAGAACAGATGCTTGTTCTGTCGCAGATCGTCGAGCATCGCGGCGGAGTCGGCATAGGGCTGCTCGGCCTCTCCGTGCCAGGGCTCGAAGGTGTAGCCGGCTTCCGTGAGCATGTCCCACTGCGCGCCGATGTGCTGGCGCAGGCTTCGGTAAGACCGGGCGACCTGTGGGTGGGTGGGTTCGTGCGCTGCGGCCGCGTAGGCTCGCGCTGCAGCGATGTCGTCGAGCTCGGTCAGCCGGGGGATGGGTTTGCGTTGCGGGAACCCGTGCGCGTCGGCGTATCGCTCTCTGAGCGATTGGATCTCCTTGATGGGCTGGTGGCGCTGGTAGCTGTCGGTGCCTGGCACGAACGCGACGTGCGCTCGAGCGAAGGTGGGCGACGTGCCGAGACGTGCGGCGATCGCGTTCACGGCGGATGCCGGCAGCGGGTACTCGGCGGGTTCGGCGATCTCGAGCTTGCCGTCGTAGAGCCTGCCACCTGGTGCGCCGGCGGCGCGGAGGATGTCGAGAGTCTCCTGGACTTGCAGCTGCGAGCCGGTGTCGGCGGCGAAGCTGTAAACCCGGTCAGGTCCGTCCGGGTCGAAGTACCCGGCCATGATGCTGTCCTGCTCATACCGTCCTGCGAGCTCTCCCGCCCAGTCGGTGACCTGCTCGAAGCTGTCCGCACGGACGATGTAGGCGCCGGCTGGTTCAGATGCGCCTTCCCAGAGCCCGTCTGCGTGCTGCAGTTCCGAGATCTCGATGCCGTGGCGTTCCGCGGCGGCGCGGAGGGTGTCTTCGTACTCGATCCACTCGTCGGTGTCGTAGTAGCTGGGGCGGGAGCTCATTCGCATCAGCTCGCCAGAGACCGGCCGGAACGGGGTTGCCCCGATGAAGGCCTCGAGCTGCTTCTCGGCGTTCTGCTCACGCTTCTCTGCACGCCGACGCCGCTGCCCTGCGGCTGTCGACGACGGGCACCGTCGCCCTCCGTGGTCGATGTCGTCGCACATGGCCTCTCCCGTTCGTCTGCTGGGTATAGGCCGGTGTTGGGGGTGTTCGCGGACAGAAATCGGGCCCCGCCGGTGAGCGGGGCCCCGAGGAGTGCGGTCGAGGTCTGGGTCAGCCGTTGAGCTCCTCCCAGACCTGGTACGCGCGGTGGAACTCGGGGCTGTCATCGTTCCCCTCATTGATGAGCTGGTCGAGGTACTCGTCGAGCTCGGCCTGCGAGAGCTGGCGTGGATCCTTCATGACACGGACCCATCCGCTACCGGCGGGCAGCTGCATCGGGCGCGTGGCTGCTGGCCTTTCCAATTGCCGGTGTAGAACAGCGCGCACGGCCACTCATGCTCGCCGCGGCGCCGCGGCCTCGGGACGGCGACCGTGAGCTCACTGCCCAGGTTCAGCGCGTCCATGATGTCGTCGGCGATGAAACCTGCCTCTTCGTCAGGCTCGTCGGTGTGCTGCTGGATTATTCGCACGATCGTCGCGCGCACATCCAGAGTGACGGACGACGGCGCAGCCCCGGTCATCGGGTGTACTCGCTCGGTGAGGGGATCGGCAGGTCGGGGTCGCGCAGCTCGTACTGCCGGTCCTCCACGTAGGCGGCGTACTCGTCGGCGAACTCACGCGCCTCGGCCTCGTTGTGTCCGTCCTGGCGGGCGTGATCGAACGCCGCCCGCCACTGCTCCCCCACTGCGCGATCGCGCAGCGCCGCGCTGACACCATCCATCAGCTGACCGGCCCGCACGGACGCGAACCGCAGATCCCCTTCGGCGAGGGCGAACAGGATCTTCTCGATGCCTTCGATGGCGGGTGCGGGGATGGTCAGGGTGATGTCGTCGCCGGCGTCGTGCTGGCCGGTGCGGAGGCGCCAGAGTGCGTCGGAGAGGGTGAGTGCGCGTTGGCGCTGGATGGGGGTAAGGAGGGAGCTGTCGGTGCCGGTCGTGGTGGGGGCGGGGTTAGGCATGCTCGGCCTCCTCTGTGGGCGGATTCATGATGATGAACCCTGTGCCGGTGGGCGGCTGGTCCTGGCGCAGTCCGATGATCTCGGTGTCGTTCGCGTCGGTGTCGTTGAGGGTCTGCGTGAGCAGGTCGGCGTACTCGTCCGGGGTGAGTGCCTGGACGGCCGCGGCGTCGGTGACGTCGACGGGCTTGCCGTTGACGTGGAAGATGCGGGTCATGGTGCTCCCTGGTAGTGCGTCGGTGGTGTCCATCTTCGTCGCGGGTCAGTGGAGGTCGAGTTCGACGCTGTCGGCTTCGAGGTCGGGGATGGTCTGGTCAGGGTGGCTGAACGTGGCGGCGGGGGCGTGGACGGTGACGCGGTCCCCGCGGTGCGTTGTCAGTCGGAGCAGCTCGGCGAGGGCGCCGTTGGCGTGGACGTTGTAGGGGCCGGCGTCGGTGTCGACGCGGAACCCTACTCGTGCTCGGCGGTCGGGGAGGCGGCGGACGAGGGTGAGCGGGGTGCGGATGGTTCCTGTGATGGTGACCGCGGTGCCCGTGGGGGCGGCGGTCTGGGTGATGGTCATGGCGTTTCTCCTCAATCGAACAGTGAATGTGACATTCACTGACTATACGCCTGCATGCCCGGTGGGGGAACCCCCGTGCATGGTGTTGCTGCAGGCCCTTCTTGCTGGGTATAGGCCGATGTTGGGGGTGTTCGCGGACATCCGGGTTGTGGAGGTCGGTGCGGTCAGTCGTCGGGGCCGCTGTCGGGTTCGTCGCACGCGCCGCTGTTGATGGCGTCGACGCCGACTTTCGTGAGCACCCAGCCGGGTTCGACCCACGAGTAGCGTTCGATCAGTCCTCGCCTGCGGAGGGACTGGATGGTGCCGCCGGGGATCCCCAGGCCTGTCGTGTCGAGGTAGCTGGCGCCGCCGGAGAGTGATCGGCCATCGGCGATCATCCGCATGGTGACTCGTTGGGACCAGTTCAGCGGCCGGGCGTTCTGGCGGCGCTTGAGCTCGGTGGTGGCGCATCGCGTGGCGTCGGCCTCGGTGGTGTGATGGTGGGCGCAGCGCCACACTCGTTCGCCGGACTGGTGGGTGTCTTTGTCGGCGACGTCGTCGATGACGCCGCGCAGCGCGCCTCCTGGGCGTCCGGGAGTCCATGATGACCAGCTGGCGGTCAGCATGCGATCGCCGCGGTCAGCTCGGGGGTGAGGATGCCGGCTTGCTGGTCTGCACGCACGGCTGCGCCGCAGTCTTTGCAGGTCACGTCGGCGATCGTGGTGGCTGCCGATGACGTCTTGCGTCCGCAGTAGCCGCGTTGCCCTGTGGCGGTGGCAAGGCAGGTTCGGGCGGTGCTTTCCTGTGTCATTGGTGGGGCCTGTCCTCGCAGCTCGAGCAGAGGTCGGGGGTGCCGTCGTCGTTGACCCACCAGCAGCCGCCGAAGCATGCTCGCTCGTCGGTGCAGCCGCAGACGTGACAGGTGCGCACGAGCTCGAGGAGCACCTGGTCGATTCCGCCTTGGGCGCCGAGCTCCGCGCCGAGCGCGGTGACTCGTGAGATCACGTCCTCGGGTGCGGTGCTGGGCACTTGGATCGTGATGGTGGTGGTAGGTGTGGTGCGGTCGTTCATGGTGGCCTTCCTGATGTTGGTGTCAGGCGGAGCGGGCGAACTTCGTGGCTGCGGTAGTCGGCTGCAGGGCGAGCAGTCGTCGTGCTTTCTCTGCTTCGATCTCGCGGGGCAGCTCTCCTTTGCGGGTGCCTGAGCGGCCGTAGAGGAGGATCTTCACGCCGGTCTTGGACACCTGTGCCTGGTCGGCGATCTCGAGGACGGTCATGCCGGATGCCATGAGCTGGCGGACGTGCTGTCGGATCGGCTCGGCGGGCACGCGCGGGGCCTGCGGGGCGATGCCGGCCTCCCGGCGTCGGCGCCGTTCCTCAGCCAGTGACGCATCGGCGCACGAGATCTCCGCGGGGCAGTGGTCGCGGTCCTTGCAGCCGAGCTGGTAGCCGTAGGCGGTCCCGTGGTGCTCGAGCGGGATGCTCTGCGCCTTCCGGTTCGCCATCCACTGCCGGTGATACTCGCGGCCGGCTTCGATGCACTCGGGGCGGTCGCAGCCGCGCGCTCGGCATGCGTTGGTGCCGTGCGGCTGCAGCTGCCTCGGCTGCGAGGTTCGGGCAGCACGCGCGGTCCGAAGTCGCGGTGTGCGTGGCCTGGCCGGTGGGGAAGGGCGATCGTGGTCTGCGAGGGCGTCGACGGCGGACTGGTGCCGCAGGGTTGCCTCCTGCAGCGCTCTCTCGATCACCCCTCCGACGGAGAGGCCGGTGCCGGCGGCGATGGTGGCCGTCTTGAGGGTCTCGGCCGCGGCGCGCAGCTGGCCGCGCAGCTCTCGGTGGTCTTTGCGCCACTGCTCGAGCTCGTCGACGTGACGATCGAGGTCCGCTTCGTAGCCGTCGAGTGCCTCTGAGAACGCGCTGGCGAGCTCTGCGGGGAGCTTCTCGGCGTCGCTGCGTGCCTTGTCGAGCCACTGGTAGCCGGGATGGGTGCGCGGCCGCGGCGTCGACGGGCGAGGCCGTGCGGTCGGCGCCGGCGCCGGCGCCTCCTTCGGCATGCGCGGGGGTTTGGGTGTGTTGGCGCGCGCCGGCTTCGGTTTGGGGGTCGGCTTGGGTCGACGGGGGCGTGTGGCTTCGACGGCGGCACGGCGCTCTTCTCGAGCGGCGATCTTGTCCCGTTGCCGCGACTCGGCACGCGCGGCCTCGTCGCGCTCGAGGATCTCGGCGAGCGGTGTGCCGGCGTCGATGAGCTTCGCGAAGGAGTAGTCGCCCACGTAGCGGGTGTGGACGGTGCGGCAGGGGATCAGCGCGGGGCACGCGGCAGTGCGGCATCCGTGGCGGTACCCGTCCGGGGTACCGTGCGGGAAGCGGTCGTCGAGGAGATCGAGGGTGGACATGACGGTCGACCTCAGTAGCGGAGGAGCTTCGCGGTGACCAGGGTCAACAGTGCTGCCCGCTGCGGGGCGTTGAGCCGTGAGAAGTGCGCACCAACGGTGTCTAGCGCCGTGGTGAACTCCTCGGGCAGACCGTCGAGATCCCGCTTGATGCGCCGCTCATTCGCATCCCGCTGCGCCTCCGCTTGATCGGCCACGCGCCACTCGTCGGTGGCGGCTGTGTCGGCGTATCTGCCGGTGATCCGTGGCGTGTACTGTCCGCCCGTGTAGAGCACGGTCGGCTCGCCGGCGGGGCGGGTGATCGTGATGATCGCGCCCACCGGAGCCGACGTGTACGGCTTGTACGAGCCGAGCTCCTTGCTGGTGAGCTCACCGTCGTCGAGCGTCCGATACCAGTGCGCGAGCTTTCCATTACTCGCGGCCTTGCGGCCGACGTAGACGACTTCCTCGGTGACGGTCGCTGCCTCTTCGCTCATTGGGGAGCACTCCTCGGATCAGTAAGAAAGTAGTGAATGTGACATTCACTGATACTAGAGAGGTTGCAGGGTCTTCGCAACCGTCGTCGTCGTCACGTCGACGGGCCGCTCTCGACGCTCGTTGACGGGAATCATCCGCACGGGCTCGTCGCGGGGAGCTTCGATCTCGAAGCCGCACGCGCCGCAGCTGTGCAGCCCGATCCCGTCGACGTCGTCGGAGGGGATGTACATGGTGGTCGGCTCTTCGCACATAAGGCAGCGCATGGTGATCTCCGTTCGCGTGGTCAGGCGCTTGTTGCCGGGGTGATCGGTTGGACGGTGGCGGAGTAGCCGCGGTGGGAACCCCAGGCGGCGGCGATGCGGTCGGCGACGTCGCGGTCCTCTCCGAGGTACGGGCGGTATCGCTTGCCGCGGGGGTCTGTGATGACGACCTGGACGACGCCGGATGGCTCGCGCACGGTGACTCTGGCTGCGGGGATCGGATACGCCTGGACGTGGCCGGCGATGATGAAGATCGGGTACAGGTCGCGTGCGAGCTCGGGGGTGCGGAACACGTCGTGAACCCATGCCGTGATGGCGAGCGCGCCGGCGGGGCTGAATCCGATGAGTCGTGCGGGGAGCTGCTCGAGCCCGGCGCGCACGAAGTAGTGCTCGTCGACGAGGATCGGCGTCGGTGGGAGCAGAGACTTCTCGTCGTGGGCGGGGTAGATGGTCAGGCTGGTGCGGCTGTTCATGAGGCGCTCGTTCATGCGGTGCGGCGGATGCCGGCGGCGATGATGTGTGCCTTGGTGGGCCGGGAGTAGAAGCCGAAGCTGTCGTCGTCGTCGGAAGCGGAGACGGTGGCGGTGAACGCGACGACGTCGCCGCGGGCGGCGGTGGAGATCTCGGAGGGCTTGGTGCCCCATACGCGCCAGCCCTCGCCCTGGACGAGGATCTTGACGGTGATTCCCCACTGAGTGTCGGTGGTCTTGGTCGCGAGGATCTCGCCCTGGATGAGGGTGCGCCCGGTGGGGACCGGGCGGCGCGCGGCCAGCTCGAGCTCGTACTGCTCGAGCAGCTCGTGGGCGGTGCGGACCTCGTCGTCGTCGAGGGTGCCGGTGTAGTCCTCGAGGGAGTCGAGGATGTAGCCGATCTTCTCGCGCAGCGGGTTTCCGTCTCGCATGCTCAGGTGTGCCTCGGTGAGCTGGTCGCGGAGGCCGGGGTGCTCGGCCTCGAAGGCGGCGCGGCGGGCGGTGATCGCCCGTGTTGTGTCGACGTGCTCGGCGTGTGCCTTCGCGTGGGCTCGTGCGGTGGCGCGGGCGCTGCTGACGAGGCGGCTGCGGGTGCCGGTGCCGCGGCAGTCGAAGCAGATCGGGCGCCCCTGGCCATCGGTGAAATGTGTCGGCGCGGTGTACAGGCCGGTGCCGATGCACTTGCCGCAGGTGTCGGTGATCCGCTCGGAGCCCTTGCGGCCGGGGAAGGGGTCGACGTAGAAGTCGTGCCAATCGGCCGGTGCGGTGGTGTCGATGCTGTCCATGGGATCCTCCGGTTCGTCTGTGGGTATAGGCCGCGGATCGTTCTCTTCGCGGACATGAAGGGGAAGGGGCGGGGGCGGCTGTGTCACGGAGCCGCCCCCGCGGCGGCGACCTGGTTGGGAGGACGGCGGGTCGCCGGGAGGGACATGGCGGCGAGCGCGGCGAGCGCTCGTCAGGCTGCGGTGTGGCGCCTGTCCCTGGGAGGGGAACGGCGTTGCGCGGTTCCCCTGGTTGTGGGTCTGTGGGTTCTCCCTCTACTCAGTTAGTAGTGAATGTGACATTTACTAGGGTAGGTGTTTCCTGCCCGGAGGTCAAGTGGCGATCTGGCCTGCATCTGCTGGATCAGCTCGCGGGTGCGCGGTCCTCGTCGGCGGGGCCGAGCCCTTCCCAAAGGTCGGGGCGGTTCTCGTGGATCCAGGCGCAGATGGTGGCCCAGTCCGCGACGCCGGACGGGTGCTGGTTGATGGTTGCCATGGTGTCCTCCCGGATCGTCGGCTAGTGAATGTGACATTCACAGCTTAGGGAGGGGGTCGGACATCGCTGGGGGACATCGCGAGTGCGTCACTGAGGGCGGCGGAGTTGCCGCCGCCCTCAGCTCGGTCTATTGCATCTGTCTGGCGATGCCGGCTGCGGCGCTGACGACTCGACGGGGGATGCCGAAGATTTCGGGAGGGCCGGACGCGACGCCGTTGCTCCACACCTTTCCGACGCGCCATCCGATGGGGAACCGGATGGTGGTCGTGGTGTAGGTGGCCCCGGATTCGAGGGGGCCGGCGATCACACCGAGGGGGCTGACCTCGACGTACCACCGGCCAACGGTCTTGGAGCCGCCTTCGTGGCCGGTCATGCGCCGGCGTTCTCGAGCGGCTGCGCGACGTGTGCCGGCAGGGCGCGTAGCGCGGCGCGGGTCACCCACTCGTCGGCGGTCTCGTCGAACTGGCCGAGCTCGATGATCGGCCCCTGGTCGTCGTGGTGGATGAACAGCGATCCGTACTCGCGGCCGTCGACGTACAGGTAGATGTTCCCGGCGTAGGCGCCGATCTCGCCGTTGTCGAAGAGTCCGTCGCGGGCGTCGGGTTCGCCCAGGTCGATCTCTTCCTGGCGGTGCCCGAAGTTGAGGGTGAGTTTCATGGTGTCCTCCGTAGTAGGTGGTGAATGTGACATTCATAGGCTACGGTGGGGGTCCGACATTGCGCCGGCGAGCGAGCGATGCACTCTGTGTCCGCGAAGCAGCCGGGATGCGGCCTATACCCCTCAGACGGGCACAAGCCCGCGACGAGAGGAGGAGCGATGCCGAGTCGCGAAGAGGTAGACGACGTCCTGCAGCGCGTGGGGCTGGCGGCGATCTCGTACTACCCAGAGATTCACATCGACGAGCCGGACTACACCGTCGACACCGACGTTGATTGGTGCCTCGAGCCGGTGACCGACCTGACCGATGAGCAACGCGCCCCGCTGCGAGAGGCGGTCGGCCTGGCGATCACCAACCCGACAGCTCACCGGTACGCCCTGTTCCAGACGTTGCTCGAGCTGGCGCCCGCGGAGTCGTAATGTCCGCCGGCGTCGACGACTCGTCGGCGCGACCGGTTGGCGGACCAACCGACCCTCATGCGGCATGGCTGCGAGCGGGTCGGGCACGCCAGCAGGCGAAGCGCGCCGAGCAGGAGCAGTCGGCTGCGGCGAGCGCTGCGGCCGATCCGAAGCGGGACTACGCGAAGCGGTATCGCGAGGAGCATCGCGAGGAGATCCGCGCGTACCGGGCGAAGTATCACGCGGAGAACCGTGACGAAGTGAACCGGAAGAACCGGGAGTACATGCGGGAGCGGTCGCGGAAGATGCGAGCGCAGAAGGAGCGGCGCGAGAAGGACCGCGAGCGGGTGCGGCGGTGGACCGAGGCTAACCGTGAGCGCAAGCGCGAGACGATCAGGCGGTGGCATGCGGAGCACCCAGAGAAGACGGCGGAGTACTCGCGGCGCTACTACGAGCGCAACCGTGACGCGGTGCTGGCCAGGGCGAGACAGCGTCGAGATCAGAGCCCGGAGAAGGTGAAGGCGTCGGCGCGGGACTGGCAGCAGCGCAACCGGGAACACCTGACCGAGTGGCAGCGGCAGTATCGGGCTGAGAACCCGGATGTGTATGAGCGGGCGCTGCAGTCCAACCGTGAGTCGAAGCGGTTGGCTCGCCGCCTCAAGTCGTTGGGGTTGCCGGCAAAGCGCGTGCGTCGGTCCCCGGCAGCAGAGCGGCGAGCGCATGAGGCGGAGTCGCGGGAGTTCTTCGAGCGGGAACGGGCGGTGAGCGCGCGGAAGCGGGTCATGGCGGAGTACACACCGCTGGATCAGGCGGCGCTCGAGGCGTGGCGGGCGAGGTCGCCATTGGCGCGTCGACGGGATGCGCAGCTGTCGCGGTTCCGGCGGCAGCTGCGCACGGGCGCGGGCAGGATATCGGAGATCCGTGAAGAGGTTCGGATGGATGCCGTTGCACGGCGACTGCGGGGAGACAGCCTCGACGCGCCCGCGGAGCTGCGTCAGCGGGTCTTCGACGCCGCGGGAGGCCAGGAGTACCTCGCGGCGGGTGGCGATCGCCATACGGCGGCGCTGATGCTCGAGGAGTCCCTAGATGGGCTGGTCAAGCCTGTCGCGCTCCCGGATGGGCGGGGGATGGTGTGGGTGCCGGAGCACACGCGCGCAGGACGGGAGATCGCCGGTCACTGGCGCCGGCGCCCCGGCGCGTGAGCAGCTGCGCGGTGAGGACTGCGGGGCGTCCCTGTGTGGGGCGCCCCGCACTCGCTCAGCTGGCTGCGGCGAGCGCGTAGCTGCGTGCCCGCCAGCGGGGGATGCGCACGCGCACGCCGTGGTGGTCGATCACGCGGAGCACGTCGCGCCCTTCGACCTCGAAGACGGTCTCCGTGGTGGTCTGCAGCCCTCCTCCGAAGGTGAACGGCTCTGCGAAGCGGATGTGGTCGCCGCGGCGGACGCGGGGCTTGGCTTCCTCGAGCTCGAGGTTCGCCCAGCAGGCGGCGCGCCACTGGTTGGCGTACTCGTGGTCGGTCGGGGTGAGGGCCTCGAGCACCCGGCGGGGTGCGTGGACTGCGCCGGGGCCGACCGTCTCGTCCATGTCCTTGTACGTGAAGTTGTAGTAGCTGGACGGGGCGACGGAGTAGAGCACGACGAACGCGAAGACCTCCCCGGCGTGGGGGTGGCCGTCGTTGTAGCGCACCGCGGCGTAGAACTCGTAGGGCCAGTCGTAGCTCCCGCCGATGTAGTCGGGGTCGCGGCGGGTGCCGCTGGCGATGATCGTGGCGTTGGTGAAGTAGTCCGCGAAGTAGTCGCTGACGCTGACGCCGGCCGTCTTGTGAGTGGATGTGGCACCCATGGTGTCCTCCTCGGTTGCTAGTGAATGTGACATTCACAGGCTAAGGGAGGCCTCCGACATCGCCGACGTGACAGCAACAACGACGGCGGCGGGATGGCGAGCGCGAGCGCGGGGCCGAGCTCGGGGGAGAGCGAAGGGGCTACCAGGCCTCGGGGTCAAGAAGTTCGTCAGCGACATCGACGAAGTAGTCGTCGTCTTCACTCCATGCGTAGAGGCCCTCGAAGACCACGCCGATTGCAAACGTCATCACGACGAGTCCGCCCCAACGGCCGATGAACTCCGAGTAGGAGTCGAAAGCTCTGTGCTCTCTGGCTCGCTCGAAGATCTCGTACATGATCTTGCTTGACTCCTCGTCCCAGCGTTCGGTGAAGGATGGGCGCGCGATTGCCCCGGTGAGAACCTCGTCCTCGAACCAGGAATCCAGGAGGCTGAGCGTCGTCCCGATGATCTGCGCGGGGGTTGGTTCTTCGTCGGGGGTCATCCCGGTGAGGAAGTCGGAGAAGTCTTCGTAGTCGGCCTCCCACAAGTACTCTGCAGCGAGCCGTATCGCGCGGAACGCCTCTTTTCGAGCCTCACCTGTAGGCACCGCCATGATGAAGTTGTGACGTTGGATCGCCACCTGTAGGCCATCGTTGATCTCGTCGATTGTGTAGGCCTTGCCGCTGTCGAGGTCGATGTCACTTTCGAGAAGCAGCGGCTTGAGCTGCTTGAAGAGTTCAGCTGCCAGCCCTGTCTCTACACGCCGCCCGAAACTGTCGCGGCCGCTGCTGTCTACGTTGGGCATGAACGAGTCTCCTCATCAGGCGTCTGTAGCTCAGACCATAGCCGAGGGGTCTGTTGCCCGGAGCCGGGACATCGCCTGTGGTGCCGTGAGACGATGCGTCGATGAAGACGACCCATCGCGACGGCGAGGCGGGTGGGCTGCGGATGCCGGCCGTGTGGGATCGGGCCTCGCTCGAGGCGGTCGGGTTCGTGGGGTTCGTTCGATTCGCGGATCTTGCGGCCGCGAGGGTGCCGACTGAGGCGGGGATCTACGTGGTGCTGCGTCCGGCGGCGACGTCGCCGGAGCTGCTCGAGCTGACGCGAGCGCGGGCGGGATCCGCCTACCCTTTGGATGACCTCGCGGCTCGGTGGGTGTCGGGGACGCCGGTGCTGTACATCGGCAAGGCAGAGGCGAAAGTGGGCGGGCTGCGCAAGCGGCTGGGGCAGTTCGCGCGGAAGGGTGCCAGCCACCAGGGCGGGCGTTCGATCTGGCAGCTGGCCGATCAAGACGAGCTGCTCGTTGCGTGGGTGACGACGCCGGAGGAGTCCGCGGAGGACGTGGAGGTTCGCTACCGCGCCGCGTTCGCTGACGTGTTCGGTCGCTGGCCGTTCGCGAACCGGAAGCGATGAGGGCAGGCGGTTGATGAGAGGGGTTTCGCCGGGGATCTAGGTTGCTACCGCGGGCCTGTGTACGCTCTCGGCCATGAGGGCAGACAGGTTTGAGGACGTGGAACTTGGCGCGTTTGAGCGCTTCTATGACGAGCGACCCTTCGAGGGGCGCAGCTATCCCGGCCCATACTTCGAGACCGAGATCGCGTCGGGCATGAAGCGCGGGTTAGCGGTGTCCGTGGAGGGGCCTACGGTCGATGACGCGCGGGCGCTCATGGATCAGGTGAGGGCCATTATCGCCCGCCCGCTGCCCACCCACGAGATGTACTCTGCGCTGCTCGAGACATTCCCCAAGGCGTTCCCCTGGAATACCCCAAGACAGATGAGCTATGCCGTCACGCCGAGTGCCATTTGCGTCGGAAGGGAGGGAGACTACTCGGTCCACTTCGACGTCGACTCGGAAGACGACACTCAAGTCGACTATTGGCCTGTCGTGTGGCTTGACCGTGAAGGCAACATCCTGAGCGCTCACGCCGATGGCGGACGTGGCGAATATCCCGGAGGTCGGGACTACACCCTCCCGGAGGCGACCGAGGCGTTGGTTCGCTCATGGCCGTCGAAGAACATTTGGGCAGAGGACGTCGCGACCCGTCTGGACAAACTGGATGGGCTGGGCTGAGCCCCACGTTCGTCGACGGGGCCCAGCGTTGGGGTGTCAGCCTCGTGCGGCTGCCAGCTCGGCGTCGATCCGGCGCCGCTCGCCGCCGGGGTGGGTGCTGCCCAGCAGCACGACGCGGCGGTCCCATGCGACCTCACCCGTGAGCGAGTCGACCCAGTCGGTGACGTCGGCGCGCTGCGCCTCGGTCAGCTGGTCGACGGCGAGGCCGGGCAGGATCGCGTCGGGCAGGGTGAGGGTCTTGCGCAGGTACTCGAAGTCGACCTCGTTGCGCCAGGCGCGCTCCGACTCGATGAACCGGTCGATCTGCGCGGTGTCGGGGTGCCACTGGCACCCGCCGATGCAGGCCTCCTCGGGGTCGACGGACTGAAACCAGACAGCGTGTACGGTGCGGTTGGTGGTCATGGCATCCTCCCGGATTGCTAGTGAATGCGACATTCATAGGCTACGGGTGGCCTCCGACATTGGCTGCGGCGAGCGCCGCGAGGGGCGGGGCGGGCGGTGTGCCCACCCCGCCTGGTTGGGCTACTCGCGCTCCCAGTCGGTGACTTCCGCGTCGATCGAGTCGGCGACGTAGTTGTCGGATCGGAGCGACTCGATCACGTCTTCGACGGTGTACGCCTCGGTCGCGAGGTCTTCCGCTTCGTCCGACGTGCGGGCGGTGACCGAGACGGTGACGCGCTGGGTCAGCGTGACGGAGAGGGTCACGCGGAAGTCGCGCTCGCGCGGGGTGCCGCCGATCGCTTCCACGAGCCGGTCGTACTCGGAGCAGAAGCCCTCATCGTTGGCGATCTGCTCGCCCTTCTCCCAGATCGCCGCGAGCCGGTCGTCGGCGGCGTCGGTGATCGGCAGTCGCAGCCGGTCGATCTCGCGCTGCTGCCGTTCGACGGTCAGCGCGAGATCCGCGGCCTGCGCTTGGGCGGCGACGAGGTCGGCCTGCGTGCGGGCCATCTCTCCGACGTAGGCGCCGCGCCGCTCGGTGACCGGGGCGGGCATGTCGAGCTGGCCCTGAGCGAACTCGATGTTGGTGGTGGTTGCCATGGTGTCCTCCTTGGAACGTAGGCGGTGAATGTGACATTCACAGGCTACGGGAGGCCTCCGACATTGCTGCGGCGAGCGCGGCAGTGCCCCGCCGTGAGGGGCGGCGGGGCACTGGGGGAGGTTCAGCTGGCGGGTGGTGTGAGTGCCGCGAGGAGTGCTCTGAGGGCGTCCACAGCCCCGTCACGGGCATCGAAGACGGCATCCATGGTGTCGGCCTCGGTGGAGCGCTCGGCCTCCTCGATCGCCTCTTGCGCGGCGCCGGTCAGCTCGCGCAGTCGGTCGGTGTCTGCGGCGAGCGCGAGGGGTGCCCCGTGCTCGGTGATGTGCAGCGTCCAGCCGTCGCCGGTCGGGGTTGCCCACACGGTGGCGATCGCCTGTCCTTCGGGGTTGTCGAAGTCGACTTTGCCGAAGTCGTCGCCGTGGTGGGCGAGGATGCGGGCTCGGTCGTCGACGGGCATCGAGTACAGGTGGGAGTTGCTCGGCGTCCAGGTAGCCGGCTCGGCGCGCTGGCCGGTGTCGTAGGGGGTGAGTGCGGTGGTCATGGCTGGGCCTTTCGTCAGAGCGCCGGGGGCGGGCGCGGTGCCCGCCCCCGGTGTGTGTCAGTGGGTGAGCAGCCCGGCGATGATCTTGTCGACGGACTCGGCGGAGACCGTCACGGCGCAGGGGATGCAGACCTCTGTGCGGGTGTGGCGGATGTCCTCGTGGTCCAGGATCGTGACGACGTAGTTGTGGGCGTCCTGGACGCCGCACTCGGCGCAGGAGTACCCGACCGGCGGGGCGTCGGTCTCAGTGTCGTCGTCGATGCCCTGGCGGGCCAGTTCGACGGCCTGGCCGACCCAGTAGGCGACGGCCTGGTCGTCGACGACGAACGCGCCGTCGTCGATTGCCTCGATGAGCGAGCCGCCGTGGTTGCTGGTCATCCGCTCGAGGATCGTCCGCGAGATCTCGTCGACGGTGAGTGGTGTGGGTGCCATGGTGTCCTCCTTGGAACGTAGGCGGTGAATGTGACATTCACAGGCTACGGGAGGCCTCCGACATTGCTGCGGCGAGCGCGGCAGCGCCCCGCCGGTAGATCCCGGCGGGGCGCTGGTGGGGGTCAGTCTTCGCCGGGGAGGGCGATGATGATGCAGGCCTGGCCGGTGAGGTTGTACCCCTCGATGCTCACGCGGAGTCGCTGGCGGCTGGCGGTGGTGGCGGTGCTCGGGTTGCCGGAGCGGGTGGCGTTCGGCACGCGCAGCACGTAGGTCTCGCGCGGGACGAGATCGCCGGCGACCTGGCGGGCGGTGGGGCGGATGACGTTGAGCACGTCCCAGAATCGGGCGTCCTCGCTCTGCCAGTCGCCCTCGCGGGTCCACTGCACCGCGGCCTCGTAGGCGGCGCGGGTGAGCAGTACCGTGAGCCGGTATCCGGCCTCGAGGGCGGTGGCGGGGTTGAAGTGCAGCAGCAGCCCGTCTGCGACGGCCTCCTCTGCGGTGTAGACGGCGATGATTTCTGCGCCCTTGAACGGGTTCTCGCTCTGCTCGGTCATGGTGTCCTCCCGGATCGCTTGCTAGTGAATGTGACGCTTACACTCTAAGTGAGGGGTCAGACATTGGGGCCGGCGGGTGAGCGCAGGACGATGGGGAGACGGCGGCGTGCATGACTGAGACGTGGATCTACGAGCGCACGGCGGACAACTCTGCGCGCTTCGTGCTGGGGACGGTGGGCGTAAACCCTCTCGTGTGCGTCGGTGTGAACCCCAGCACCGCGGCGCCGGGAGACCCGGATCGCACCGTCAGCAAGGTCATGGGGTTCGCGGCCCGAAACGGGTTCGACAGCTGGGTGATGCTGAACCTCTACCCGCAGAGAGCCACCGACCCCAAGGGCATGCACCTGGTGCACGACCCCCAGCTGCAAGCCGATAACGAGCGACACATCGCCGATCTCATCGGCGGACGCCAGCTCACGATCGTCGCCGCGTGGGGCGAGCTGATCCGATCCCGCCCTTACCTCCCGCAGATGCTTGAGGGCATCGCCTCGGTGACGGATGCCTCCGGCTGTGACTGGGTGTCGATCGGCGATCTGCTCAAGAGCGGGCACCCCCGGCATCCGTCACGCGCCCGCTACGCCTGGCCGTTGCAGAGCTTCGACGTGGCGAGCTATCTGGCCTAGACGTGACGGTGCCCCGCCGATTGATCCCGGCGGGGCACCGTGCGGCTATTCCTCGTCCTCCGACCATTCCAGGCGGGGGTCGAAGTGGAACCGCTCGCGGGCCTCGTTGTGGGCGAGGTCGTCGCTGCGGGCCACGTACTCGTCCTCGCTGAGCCGGGAGCCGTGGCCGTTCGCCCAGGGGAGCGGGTCGCGGTCACCGTCGCTCTCGGCCAGCCAGGTCTCGCGGATGATGTGGTCGGCTGTGCCGGTGTGACCCAACTCGTCGAACAGGTCGGCGAGGATGCGAGCCTCGGTCATGTTGATCGCCGCGAAGACATCATCGTGCCACCCGCCGATCATGTCGGCCGCGGCCGCGACGACGGCGAGGTCGGGGATCGTGCCGCTGCTCATCGCTGCACCTTCCCCAGTCCCCAGTCGGCTCGTTCCTGGTCGACCATCCACACGGCCCGGTCGAGCGCGGTGTGGATGTCGACGCTACGGGCGTCGGCCAGGTGCACGAGATCGGTGAGCACGTCGCGGATCGCCTGATCCGGCTCGCTCGGCTCGTCGTCGTACCAGGCCGCGATGAGCGTGTGCATGCGGAACTGCGCTCGCCGCAGAGTGTCGGTCTCGGTGCGGTTGTCCAGCTCGCGGCTCATCTCGAGCTCGAGCTGCGTGGTGGGGTTTGCCATGGTGTCCTCCCGGATCGTTGGCTAGTGAATGTGACATTTACAGCCTAGGGGGAGGGTCAGACATTGGCTGCGGCGAGCGCGACGGTGCCCCGCCGGGATGATCTCGGCGGGGCACCATTCGGGGGTTCAGCTGCGGATGCCGCGCGCCCAGTACAGCGCCCGCGGTAGGTCGAAGCGTGCCGCGATGCCGTCGTGGGCGATGTGCAGCGCGCTCGCCGCGTACCGGCGCGTCGGCAGGGGAGCGACGGTCTGCGGGTGCAGGTCGCGAGGGGGAGCCTGATGCGGGGTGCTGCCGGTCAGGATGCGGCGTGCCGTGCCCTGGTAGGCGCGGTCGGCGTGGCGGGTGATGATCTGGAAGGCCACGAAGCCCGGCCCTCCCCACGGGGCGGCGTACTGCGTGTCGAACAGTCGCCACGTCTCGGTGATCGTCCGCGCTGCCGGGTCGAAGCTGCGCGTGTGGATGACCGCTTCCGGGTCGTCCGGCCGCTCGCCCTCGATCGCTTCCAGCGCTGTGCGCAGCCGGTCGAGCGCCCGGCGAGCGCGGGCGATCTGATCGCGGGTGCTGATCGCGTCATGGTCGCCGCGGTCGATCGAGTGCACCCACTCGTCGCAGGCCCACGCGGTGAGGGGGAACGTCTCAAGGCAGGCCCAGTCGCGGAACGCCTCGATGATCGGGTTGCGCCGGGTCGCGCTCGCCGCGGTCACGGGGTCACCACCCGCAGGGAGCGCAGCCAGTCGGCCTCTTGGGCATCGAGTACGTGCCCGGCGGTGATCCAGTCGGCGGCATCGTCGGTGCCGTCGAGATCGCGGAGTGTGTACACCTGGCCGGGTGCGTCGTCCTGCTCGGGGTTGCCGTCGTAGATCGTGCCGTCGTTGAGGAACACGCGGACGTGGCTGGTGCCCTCGGTGGTGTCGATCTGCGCGACGGCTGCGCCGTCGATGAGGGACACGTAGCCGTGGACGTCGATGCCCGCGGCCTCTCCGGCGTGGTCGGCGACGGCTCGCTCTGCGGCACCTTCGGCGAGCGCGCGGATCGCGTCGGCGTCCACGTCGCCCTGGCCGAGTGCTTGGGTGAGTCCGTCGATGTCCTCGTAGTTGAGCGCGATCGTCTCGGCGACGATCTCGCTGATCGGTTTGGTTGCCATGGTGTCCTCCCGGATCGTTGGCTAGTGAATGTGACATTTACAGCCTAGGGGGAGGGTCAGACATTGCGGCGAGCGCGCGACAGCGCCCCGCCGGATCGTTCTCGACGGGGCGCTGTCGGTGGGTGTTGCGCGCCTACTGGGGGGAGAGTGCGCTGGTGACCTGAGTCTTGATCTCTTCTGCTGCGAGGATCATCGCGCCGTCCCTGTGCGATTCGCCGTAGGCCGCGATCACTCCCGCGATAGCGCCCCATGCGTCGGCGGGCAGGCTCACTGGGATCGCTTTCGACCCTGTGCTCGATCCGCTCTGGTTGGTCATGGATATCTCCCGAGTTGCTAGGTAGTGAATGTGATATTCACAGTTTAGAGAGGGTGTCAGACGTTGGGGTGAGCGCGCGACAGCGCCCCGCCGGATCGTTCTCGGCGGGGCGCTGTCGGTGGGTCAGTAGCCCTCGTCGGTGCGGGCGAGGGTGTCGACGATGCGCAGACCGTCGTGGGTGGGGATGGTGACGGTGGACAGGAGCGCGTAGCCCTGTGTGCCGTAGGCGTTCAGGTCTTCCTCGCGCTGCTGGCGAGCGCGGTTGCTGGCGATCTCTCCCGCTGCCTCGGTGTACTGGCGGGTGTCGATCGTGATGAATCGAGTGCGGTTTGCCATGGTGTCCTCCCGGATCGTTAGCTAGTGAATGTGACATTCACAGCCTACGAGTGGCCTCCGACATTGGAGTTGCCCACGGGTATAGGCCTCGGTTTCGGTGGTTCGCGGACATGGCAGGGCGGTGCCCCGCGACCGTCGCCGCGTGGCACCGCCCCAGGGGCCGGCTATCCGCCGGGGCACTCCGTGTCGATGTCGTCTTGGTCGAGCGGCAACAGGCCGCACGCCTGGCAGGTCGTCGTGCCGGTGAAGCGGCCGCTCTGCCACTGATGGGCGAGGGGCGCGGCGGGTTCGTCGTCGGTGTCCATGGTGGCGGTCGCCCCGCAGTCCAGGCATCGGGCGGCGGTGTCTCCGTTGAGGGTGACGACGACGCCGGGGGTGCCGGAGAGCCATTCGACGTTGGTGTGGGTGCACTCGCTGGTGGTCATGGTGTCCTCCGTGATCTGGTGAATGTGACATTCACAGGCTACGGATGGCCTCCGACATCGCTCGCGGCGAGCGCGACGGTGCCCCGCCGGTCGTCCGGCAGGGCACCGCTGGCGGTCAGGCCGCGTCGATCGGCGTCCAGTCCCGTTCGTGGGCGGGGATGTAGTCGATGAGCGCGGCGAGCCGGTCACGCGCGGCCTGTAGTACCTCGATCTCGTCGTCGTTGCTGTCGCCCTCGGCGGCGGCGAAGGTGGCTTCGATCAGACCGGCGATCTCCTTCTGCGCGGCCTCGTCGATGAGGGTGAGGCGGGCGATCTCCCCGTCCGGGTATCGGGCATCCAGCGCGGCGGCGTCCTGGTAGTCGAAGGCCCATTGCTCACCGAGGATCGCGAACGCCGCGGCGAGGTCGCGCTCGCGGTTGCCGGTGCTGACGGCGACGTAGCCGCGGTTCAGCTGCGTGCCGACGTGCGGGTGCAGGTTGGCGTGGTCGGGGCCGAAGGTGATGTAGGTGGTCATGGTGTCCTCCCGGACGGTTGCTAGTGAATGTGACATTCACAGCCTAGCGAGAGGGTGAGACATTGCCGACGATGGCGGCTGTAGGGATTTTTTTGAAATGTCTCTTTCGCAGATGAAATGTCCACGCGATGTCCAAATGGACATTTCGGGCGTCGACGGACGGCTTGGGCGGCCGTCCAAGCGGGTCTCGTCGCCAGCGCATCGTGATGCGTTTGACGCACCCAGCTGCGAATTCAAACCGGGCAGGTGCTACGGGTGTCGACGGCGCTCGAAAACTGGACAGTTGCGGCGCGGTGGTTTCCAGTGACCATCGCAACGAGGACCATCCGGAAGGGGTTCTCGTATGTCGTCTCGTCGTTTTCGGAAGGGGCCGGGTCGTAGGCCGAAGTCGTTGGCTCGGAAGCGGTTCATGGAGCTTCTCGCTGAGGGCTGGTCCA
>NZ_JBYIPT010000015.1:0-37126 GCF_057707225.1 Microbacterium sp. bgisy189
CCCCCCCCCCCCCCCCCCCCCCCACACACACCCCCCCCCCCCAGATCTTAGCGAGTGACTGGAGTTCAGACGTGTGCTCTTCCGATCTCCCGGCAGGCCGGGCGCTGCGCGCGGGGTCGGGCCGCTGCGCGGCCCTCCGGTTGGGTGCGGTGTGCGTGCCTCTGGCTGGCGGTCTCGGGGTGGCTGGTGTCGGTACGTATGCCGGTCACGAGTCTCCCGCTCAGCGAGATCGTCGAGATCCATCGGATCCTCGACACGCACCACGCCGTCGGCAAGACCGTCGTGGACCTCTCCGACAACCCGCACCTGCCCCAGGAGGCGTGACCAGATGTCCACGACGCAGACGCCGACGCTGACGCTGATCGGCCCCGGTCGGCACGGCACAGCGATCGCAGGCCTGTTCGCCTCCCACGGCGTGAACATCAGCCTGTTCCACTACAAGCCGGCGAAGGCTGAGGCCGCCGCCCGGCGACTCCGACCGATCGCGCGGAATGCCCGCATCGACATAGCGACATCCCTGGAGGAAGCCGCCCAGGCATCCCCGTTCCTTGCCCTCACCACCCTCTGGGGCGCCCCGCAGCAGGCGGTGGTCTCTGCACTCGGGGACCTCCTGGACGGCAAGATCCTGATCGACGTCGCCAACCCGCTGGACGTCACGCCCACGGGCGTGCAGCTGCGGCGACCCGTGGAAGGGTCTGCGGGGCAGTACCTGGCGTCGCTCCTTCCGGCGAACGTGGGACACGTGAAGGCGTTCTCGAACCTCGCCACCGCCGCGGTCGCGAGCTCCGCGATCGCCGAGGCGAGCCCGAAGGCGGTCCTGCCGTACCTGGCCGACTCGGCGGAGACATCCGCGCAGGTCCGCCCGCTGCTGGCGCAGACCGGCTGGCAGCCCCGCTACGTCGGCACGCTCCGCAGCGCCCGCGACCTCGAGATCACCGGCACCTACAACCAGGTGTCCGGCCGGCTCGGACGCAACGTTCTCGACGTCGACGAGTTCACCGCCCGGTTCGGCCCCGAGCAGACGCCGGACGCCTGACGGCCGCGTGAGCCATCCGGCACACCGGGCGAAGCGGCGCCGAATCCCGGTCAGTCCCGTCGTGCAGGCGGGCTGAAGGCGTGCTCTGTCTTGATGGATGCCGTCGAATCGGACGCGAAGAACGCCAGGACGTCGCGGGCTCGTCGCGGGTCGGATGAGGTGGTCGCGACGGCGCCCGAGAACACGGTCTCGATGGCGCAGTCCGAAGGCAGGACACCGAGGATGCGCACCCCGGGTTGACCGACGAGCTCGCTGAGCTGCTGGAAGCCGAGGTCGACCTGGCCGTCGGCGAGCAGCCGGGCGACCGGGATGCCGGGTCGCGCCTGCACGAGACGATCGCCCACCTGGCCGGTGAGGCCCCAGTCGTCGATCGTGCGGACGAGCGCCGTGCCGCTCGGGCCGGTGGAGTAGCCGATGCGAGCGGCGGCGCGCAGGGCCTCGCGGACCCCGCGGGCGTCCGCGAACGCCGCCGTGTCGGGGCGGGCGGCGGGCGAGGGCGTGCCCGAGGGAACCGCGACCGCGACGCGCGAGAGCATGAGCGGTGTGACCGTCGCCGCGTCCACGTGGCCGTCTCCGGAGAGCCGGTCCAGAGCGTCGGCGGCGAGGAACACCAGATCGAGCTGCTCACCCCCGGCCACGCGCTGGGCGGCGTCCACTCCGCCGACGGACTCGATCTCGACGAGGGGCAACCCCCTGTCCGCTGCCGCCGTGGCCAGGTCGGCGAGGACCTGACGCGTCGCCATGGAGGAGATGGCTCTCACACGGCCGCCTCGAACGACTCGGCGTCGACCTCGCTCGTCCCGGTGGCGTTGTAGCGCGGCCCCGACACCGTGGCGGTGTCGATCAGCTCGCCCGCGCGCACGAGCACCGCGGGATCGACGACCGTGCCGAGAGAGCGCTGGTTCTCGCGCACGTGGTGCGCATCCGTGCTCCCGGGGATCGGCACGACGTGATCGCCGCGGGAGAGCAGCCACGCCAAGGCCAGCTGTGCCGGCGTGCGGCCGGCCTCGGCGGCGAGGGCTCGCCACGCGGGCAGCAACGCGGCGTTGGCGGCCCAGTGCTCCGGCTGGAAGCGCGGCATCGCGCGGCGGATGTCCTTCGGCGGCAACTGCTCCGGGTCGGTGATGGAGTCGGCGAGGTACCCGCGTCCGACCGGTGAGAACGCGACCAGCGCCACCCCGGCGTCACGGGTGGCGTCGAGGATGCCGAGCTCGGGATTGCGACTCCAGAGCGAGTACTCGTTCTGCACCGCGGCGATGGGCGCCGCCGCGAGCGCCTCCCGGAGACGGTCCACCGACACCTCCGACAGCCCGATGGCGCCGATCTTTCCCGCCGCCACCATCTCGGCCAGCGCCCCGACGCTCTCGGCGATCGGCACCTTCTTGTCCCACCGGTGCAGGTAGTAGAGATCGATGTGTTCGACGCCGAGCCGCCGCAGCGAGGCGTCGACCTGTGCGCGCAGCGTCTCGGGGCGCCCGTCGATGACCTTCACGCCGTCGACGAGCGCCATGCCGCCCTTGCTGGCCAGCACGACCTCGTCCCGACGCCCCGCGATCGCGCGCCCGACGAGCTCCTCGTTGCGGCCGCCGCCGTACAGCGTGGCGGTGTCGAGCAGCTGGACGCCGTCGTCGAGCGCGGAACGCACGAGCGCCACTCCGTCCTCGAGAGACGGAGGGGTGCCGTAGGCATGGCTGAGGGACATGCACCCGAGCCCCATGCGGGGAAGCCTCACGCGAGCTGCTCCTCGAGCGCGCCGAGCACGCGGTAGCAGTCGATGACCTGGCGGATCGACGAGTTCGGCTCGCGGCCCTCGCGGATCGCGCCGACGAACTCCCGGTCCTGCAGCTCGATGCCGTTGAGGCTGACGGCGACCTGCGAGACGTCGATCTGCTCGTCACGACCGTTGTAGAGGTCGTCGTAGCGCGCGATGTAGGTCTCGGTGTCGCCGATGTAGCGGAAGAACGTGCCGAACGGTCCGTTGTTGTTGAACGACAGCGACAGCGTGCAGATCGCGCCGGTCTCGCTCTTGAGCTGGATCGACATGTCCATCGCGATGCCGAGGTCGGGGTGGATCGGGCCCTGGATGGCGTTGGCCTGCACGATCCGACCCGCCTGGTAGGCGAACAGGTCGACCGTGTGTGCCGCATGGTGCCACAGCAGATGGTCGGTCCACGACCGCGCCTCGCCTTTCGCGTTCGTGTTCGTGCGGCGGAAGAAGTACGTCTGCACGTCCATCTGCTGCACCGCGAACTCGCCGGCCGCGATCCGGTTGTGCACCAGCTGATGCGACGGGTTGAACCGCCGCGTGTGCCCGACCATGGCGACCCGGTCGGAGGCGGATGCCGCGGCCAGGGTGGCCTCGGCATCCGCCAGCGAATCGGCGAGCGGGATCTCGACCTGCACGTGCTTGCCCGCGGCGAGCACCGCCTGCGTCTGATCCGCGTGCTGCTGCGTCGGCGTCGCGAGGATCACCGCGTCGACGTCGTCTCGCTCGAGCACGGCGTCGAGACCGAGCACGGCATTCGGCACGCCGTACTTCTCGGCCACCGACTCCGTGGGCTCGGGCCTGGTGCCGCTGACGACGGTCACCTCGGCGTCGGGGATGTTCGCGAGGCCGTCGAGGTGCTTCATGCCGAAGGCGCCGGCGGCGCCGACGACGGCGACGCGAACCTTGTCACTCATGCGTGGACTTCCTCCAGGGGGAGGCTCACACTCTCGGACTCGACGGGCCGCGGCGCGACGGGGTTGGTGACGACCAGGTGGCCGACGGCGGTGTTGGACGCCGGGACGTGGTAGAACCGGTGGTTCACCTCGGGCGCCCCGCCGCCGAACTGGTCGTCCATCGCCCCACGGGCGATGAGCCAGTCCACCAGCTCGATGCCCTCGGATCCGGCCTCGTCGACGTACTCCATGTGCGACCATTCGGTGAGGCCCAGCGGGTCGGCGATCAGGTGGTCGAGGAACGCGTTGTCCCACTCCTCGTTGATCAGTCCCGCGCGCGGGCCCTGCAGCTGGTGGCTCATCCCCCCGGTGCCCCAGATCTGCACGTTGAGCTCGGGACCGTCCCACTTGTCCAGCGCGCGACGGATCGCCTTGCCCAACTCGTAGCACCGACGCCCGGACGGAACCGGGTACTGCACGACGTTCACCGGAAGCGGGATGACCCGGCACGGCCACTCCTCGACGTCGCCGAACACCAGCGACAGCGGCACGGTCAGGCCGTGGTCGACGACCATCTCGTTGACGAGGGTGAGGTCGAAATCGTCCTGGATGACCGACTGGGCGATGTGCGCGGCGAGCTCGGGATACCCCTTCACGTCGGGCACCGGGCGCGGGCCGTAACCCTCGTCGGCGACGGGATAGTGCGCGCCCGTGCCCAGGACGAAGGTCGGGATGATGTTCGAGTCGAACGCCGTGGCGTGGTCGTTGTACACCAGGATGATGACGTCGGGCGTGTTCTCCTTGGCCCACTTCCGGGTCCACTGGTACCCGTCGAAGACCTTCTTCCAGTACGGCTCCTCGGTCTTGCCCAGGTCCATCGCGGCGCCGATCGCCGGCACGTGCGACGTGAACAGCGCCGACGTGAACTTCGCGGGGGCGTCCGGGCGCATCACCTCGGACTTCTCGTTCGAGGGCGGGGTCCACCCGTCGAGATCCTTCAGGCGCACGCCCTCGGGACGTCGGCCACCTCCGACCATCATGTCGCGGTACGCCGCCTCCGACATCCCGGTCATCGAGCCGGCCATCTGCTGGAAGCTCAGACCGTGCGTGGCGCCGATCTTGCTCAGGAAGTAGATGTTGCCGCCCTCGGCGATGCAGGTGTTCAGGTCGAGATCGAGCACCGCCTGACGCTGCACCGGGGTGAGGGGCCATTCGTCGAGGTACGCCTCGCGGTCGGCGAGGTAGCGCTCGCGGTTCTCGGGCTTCATGAGAGACATCGAGAACTGGTTGAGGTGGTAGCCCTTGCGGGCCTGCTCGGCATCGAAGATGGTCGTGCCGGGGATGTCCTTGTACGGCTTGTCGAGTGCCATGGTCATTCTCCTTCGGGCCAGTACAGCCGCGACGGGTTGTCGACGAGCAGCCTCTGCTGCAGTTCGGGGGTCGTCGCGATCTGTGGGATGTAGTCGACCAGCAGCCCGTCGTCAGGCATGTGGTCCTTGAGGTTGGGGTGGGGCCAGTCGGTGCCCCACAGCACGCGATCGGGGAACTCCTCGACCACGCGACGGGCGAACGGCACGACATCCGTATAGGCGTGCTGCTCGCCATTCAGCGCGCGCGGACCGGTGGCGCTGAGCCGCTCGGGGCACGACACCTTCGTCCACACGTTGGGGTTCTCGCGCATGAAGCGCAGGAACAGCTCGAACTCCGGACCCTCCGGGTCCTTCGTCACATCCGGACGCCCCATGTGGTCGACCACGACGTCCGTCGGGATCGCCGAGAAGAAGTCGTAGAGGTCGGGAAGGTCCTCGGCCTCGAAGTAGATGACGACATGCCACCCGAGGGGGGCGATCTTCTCCACGATCGCGTCGAGCGAGTCGGTCGGCACCCGGTCGACGAGGCGTTTGACGAAGTTGAACCGCACGCCGCGCACACCGGCCTCGTGCAGCTCGGCGAGCTCCTCGTCGGTCACGTCGCGACGAACCGTCGCGACCCCGCGGGCACGCCCCTTGCTGCGGCGCAGCGCGTCGACGAGCGCCCGGTTGTCGGCGCCGTGGCAGGTCGCCTGCACGATGACGTTCCGGTCGAAGCCGAGCTGGTCGCGCAGCGCGAACAGCTGCGCGGCCGACGCGTCGCACGGCGTGTACTTGCGCTCGGGGGCGTAGGGGAACTCCGCGCCGGGGCCGAACACGTGGCAGTGCGCGTCGACAGCGCCGGCGGGGAGCCGGAACGTCGGGGTCGTCGGGCCGTCGTACCAGTCCAGCCAACCGGGCGTCTTCTCGAAGCCGCCGCTGGTGTCGCCGTGCGCGATCGCCTGTGCGTGAGCCATCGTCAATCCTCCACGTACTCGAGGCCCGCGGCCGCCAGCGGCTCCCGCATGCCGTAGATGTCGAGACCGAGCACGCCCTCGCGGAACTTCTGGCGCTTGGCCTCCTCGTTGTCCTCGCGCTTCTGCGAGGCGTCGGCGACGGCGCCGACGAGCTCGCGGGGGACGACCACGACGCCGTCGACATCCGCGACCACCACGTCGCCGGGGTTCACCACGGCGTTCGCCACGACCACGGGGATGTTGACCGAGCCCAGCGTCGCCTTGACGGTGCCCTTCGCGCTGATGGCGCGGGAGAAGACCGGGAAGCCCATCTTCTCGAGGTCGGCGACGTCGCGGACGCCCCCGTCGATGACCAGGCCCTTGCAGCCCCGGGCGGTGAGGGAGGTGGCGAGCAGCTCGCCGAAGAAGCCGTCCTCGCTCTCCGTGGTGCAGCCGGCGACGATGACGTCGCCCTCCTGCACCTGCTCGGCGGCGACGTGGAACATCCAGTTGTCGCCGGGCTGCAGGAGCACCGTGACGGCCGGGCCGCACAGCGTCGCCCCGCTGTACGCCGGGCGGATGTACGGCCGCAGCAGGCCGACCCGGCCCATCGCCTCGTGGATCGTGGCGACCCCGAACCGCGAGAGCCGCGCGACGTCGGCGGAGTCGGGCCGCTCGATGCGCGTGCGGACGATGCCGAGGTCGTTCAGTCGCTGAGTCATCGGGTTCTCCAGGGTGAGGTCACAGGCCGCGGGCTCGCAGGGCGCGGTCCAGGCGCGGGTACACGCGGCGGGCGTTGCCTTCGAAGACCTGTCCGCGTCGTTCGTCGGTGAGGTTCCCGGTCGCATCCACGTATCGCTTCGTGTCGTCGAAGTAGTGGCCCGTGCGCGGGTCGACGTCGCGGACGGCGCCGATCATCTCGCTCGCGAAGAGGATGTTCTCGGTCGGGATGACCCCGGTGAGCAGGTCGATGCCCGGCTGGTGGTACACGCACGTGTCGAAGTACACGTTGCCCAGGAGGTGCTCCTCCAGCTCGGGCTTGCCGAGCGCCATCGCCAGGCCGCGGAAGCGTCCCCAGTGATAGGGCACCGCGCCGCCGCCGTGCGGGATGACGAGCTTCAGGTCGGGGAAGTCGCGGAACAGGTCGCCCTTGAGCAGCTGCATGAATGCCGTCGTGTCGGCACCCAGGTAGTGGTCGCCGGTGGTGTGGAACTGCGGCTTGCACGAGGTGCTCACGTGGATCATCGCGGGCAGCTCGTACTCGACGAGCTTCTCGTAGAGCGGATACCAGCTCTTGTCCGTCAGCAGCGGGGCGGTCCACAGTCCGCCGGACGGGTCGGGGTTGATGTTGACGGTCACGACGCCCAGATCGTTCACCGCCCGGTCGAGTTCGGCGAGGGTCGTCTTCGGGTCGACGCCCGGCGACTGCGGGAGCATCGCGCCCGGGAGGAAACGGTCGGGGAACAGCTGCGACACCCGCGCGACGAGGTCGTTGCAGATGCGCGCCCAGGTCTCGCTGACGGCGAGGTCGCCGAGGTGGTGGGCCATGAACGATGCACGGGGACTGAACACCGTGACATCGCTGCCGCGGTCGTCCATCAGCCGCAACTGGTTCGCCTCGATGGTCTCGCGGATGTCGTCATCGCTGATCCGCAGCGCGGCCGGGTCGGGCGCCTCGCCCGCGCCTTCCGCATACGCGATCTGCAGATCGCGCCACGCTCCCAGCTGCGCGGGGGCCGTGGTGTAGTGGCCATGGATGTCGATGATCAACGTGCGTCCTCGTCACTGTGATCGGGTCGGTGCCGGGTGGTGCGTGCCACGTCGGCAGCGGTGCCGGTGCTGTCACCCTGACTCTAGTTCGCTCTATGGGTATGGTCCAATAGATGTAGGAGCCGAACCGTATAGATGGGATCAATGCGATGTCGCTCACCGATCTCAACCAGTTGCGCACTTTCGTCGTGCTGTACGAGCTGCGCAGTCTGACCGCCGCCGCCGAGCGATTGCACGTCACGCAGCCGACGGTCAGCTACACGCTGAGGAGGTTGCGGCAGCGGTTCGGCGACGACCTGTTCCGCCGCCAGGGGAACGAGATGGTGCCGACCCCGCGTGCCCGGCAGCTGTTCGGACCGCTGCACGAGGCACTGTCGCGCATCGATGCCGTGGTGAGCGCGCCCGACGCCTTCGATCCCGCGAGCTTCGGCGGGGAGCTCTCGCTCGCGCTGACCTCGATCGGCGAGCAGACCTTCCTGCCGCCGATCATGCCGGTGCTCGCGAAGGAGGCGCCGGACCTTCACCTGCAGGTGCGGCGGCTGGACGCGGATCAGGTGGAAGACGGGCTCGTCCGGGGCACCATCGACCTGGCGATCACGGTGTCGTTGCTGGACTCGCCGCGGCTGTGGCGCACACCGGTGCGCGACGTGGAGTACGTGGCGCTGTCCTCGCGTGCCCATCCGCTGCCTCCGACCGCCGCGGACATGTTCGTCGGGCGCCGCTTCGTGCGGGTGTCCTCCCGCGGCGGCCACGTGTACCCGCTCCAGGCGATGATCGAACAGGGACTCATGCCGCAGGTGACGCTGACGGTCGAGGAGTACGCCACCGTGCCCGCGGTGCTCGAGGCGACCGATCTCGTCGTGCTGCTGCCGCGACACGTGGCCGAGGTGTTCTGCGGATGGTTCCCCGGTCTGCGCATCGCCGAGCTGCCGTGGCCGGGCCAGAGCACCCCGGTCGCGCTCTACACGCGACGCGAACTGAGCATGTCTCCCGCGCAGACGTGGTTCCGATCGGTGGTGCTGGATGCGGTGGCCGCCGACGACCACCGGCCGACCTAGCCGTTCTTGCGGTTCCAGCTTGCCTTCGCGGGCGCGAAAGGGCTGCGCACGTGGATCGACCAGTTCGAGTGCGGGTGGACGGAGAGGATCGCCCGTTCGAACCACGACCGGGCCTCGTCCGAGAGCTGCGGCAGCACCACGTCCTTGTCGAGGTCATCCTCCGGCCGCGGCCGCAACGCCTTCCAGACCAGCTGCACCTCGGGCGCACCGGTCGGAATGCCGTCGACCTCGAGCACGGCGCGATCCCACGGCAACTGCAGCCGCGGGTCTCGCCGGTACAGCCAGGCATGTTCCGTCCCATCCTCGACGTTCACCTGAAGCACCCAGGCGCCGGAGCGCTCGTCCTGAATCCGCACCGGCTGCACATCGGCATCGTCGGGCGCGTCGGCCCAGGGGATGACGGCGTCCTCCCCCGCAGGCGCCCAGGCGGTGAAACCGGCAGGCAACGCCCGGACCAGCTGCGGCAGCCCGCCTTGGGTGGTGCTCACGTCCGTGTTCGGCCGTTCGCGGATCGTCCGGCCCAGCCAGTGCTCCAGGGCCACCCCGCCCGACAGCCACCAGCGGGCGCTACCGACCCGAAGGAGCTCAGCGACAGCATGAGGCGTGAGGGGCTCCCAAGCCGTTGCAGCATCCGGAACAGAAACCATGAGCCGAGGCTACCGCCGTCGCGTCAGGCAGGGGACCAACCATCGCCGCAACACCGTCGACGCGAGCCGTGTCATCCTGAGCGCATGGCGAACTCGCCCTCCAGCGACTCGATGATCGACCGCATCGTGCGCGTCCTCGAGACGTTCACAGCTGATCGTTCGGTGCAGTCGGCCAGTCAGATCGGGCGCCGAGCGGCGCTGCCGTCGTCCACCGCGCACCGGATCGTGGACGAGCTGGTCGACGCCGGACTGCTCGGACGCGACGAGGACCGCCGCGTCCACCTGGGAATGCGCTTGTGGGAACTGGCCCTCCGCGGGTCGACCGCGCTACGTCTGCGCCAGGCGGCGCTCCCCTATATGGAGCGCGTGCAGACGCACATCCGCCAGCACACCCAACTCGCCGTTCTCGAACAGGACGAAGCACTGTTCCTCGAACGCCTTTCGCACCCCGACGCCGGTGCGAACATCACACGGATCGCTGGGCGGCTACCGCTGCACGCCTCCTCGTCGGGCCTCGTCCTGCTCGCGCACGCTCCCGCCGATCTCCGCGAACGCGTGCTCGCCCAGCCGTTGCGCGCTCTCGCACCCGAGACGGTGACCGATCCCGGACGTCTACGCCGTCTCCTCGCTGGCGTGCGTCGCGATGGCGTGGCGATCGCGCAAGGTTCGATCGAATCCGTCTCGACCGGCGTGGCCGTGCCGATCCGCGACGCAGGTGAAGTCGTCGCCGCGCTTTCCGTGGTGCTACCACGACAAGCGCCGCACACGGCGGCGATCATCGCTCTGCGAGAAGCCGTGACCGGCATCGAGGCCACGCTGCGGTCCCCCCGATAGTCGGCGTCTCCCGTTCAACGGGAATGCGGCGTTCGACCGTCTGAACCGGGTTCACACTGAGCGAGGCATCCGTTGTCACGTCGAAGGAGACGCCCCAATGTCCACCATCCGCACCCGCGTCGCCATCGTCGGCGCTGGACCCGCCGGACTGCTGCTGTCGCATCTGCTCGCGGCGTCCGGCCTCGAGTCAGTCGTCATCGATCAGCGTTCCCGTGAAGAGATCGAGACCACGATCCGGGCAGGCATCCTCGAACAGGGCACCGTCGAGGTGCTCGACACGCTCGGCGCGTTCAGCCGCGCCCGCACCCTGGGAGACCGCCACGACGGCATCGAGCTCCGCTTCGCCGGCAGCGGACACCGCATCGACTTCGCCGACCTCGTCGGCCGCGGTGTGTGGCTGTACCCGCAGCACGAAGTCCTGAAGGATCTCATCGCCGCGCGGCTCTCCAGTGGCCAAGACCTGCGCTTCGGCGTGACGGCGCATCGTATCGAGGACCCCGCGTCCGACCGCCCACGCGTCATCGCCACCGGCGCAGACGGATCGCCTCTCGAGATCGAGGCCGAGTTCGTCGTCGGCGCCGACGGGTCACGCAGTGTCGTGCGGGAGGCCGTAACCGGTTCCCACACAGGCGGGCACTTCCGCGAGTACCCGTTCGCCTGGTTCGGCATCCTCTGCGAGGCGCCGCCCAGCGCCGACGAGCTCATCTACAGCAACTCCCCCGATGGCTTCGCGCTCATCAGCCAGCGAAGCACCACCGTGCAGCGCATGTACTTCCAATGCGATCCCCGCACCGACCCCAGCACCCTCACCGAGGAGCAACTGTGGGAAGAACTGCAGAAGCGGGTGCCGGGGACGACGCTCAAGGAAGGCCCCGTCTTCCAACGCGACGTGCTGCGATTCCGGAGCTTCGTCGCCCTCGAACTGCTTCGCGGCCGCCTCGCACTCATCGGCGACGCCGCCCATACCGTGCCGCCCACCGGCGCGAAAGGCATGAACCTTGCCGTAGCCGACGTCCTCGTTCTCGAGCGCGCGCTGCGCGCGCTTCTGCTCGAGAGGGACAGCCGCCTCGTCGAGGCCTTCCCCGAGACGGCGCTGCACCGCATCTGGAAGGCCCAGCACTTCTCCTGGTGGATGACCAGCATGCTTCACGTCGCCCCCGATGCAAGGGACTTCGACCGCCTCCGCCAGCTCGGAGAGCTCCAATCCGTCGTCGAGTCCGAAGCCGGCCGCCGCTTCCTCGCCGAGGCATACACCGGCTGGCCCCTCCACACCCTCACCTGAGCCGGCGCTCACGGTTCGGACCAGAGGGTGCGGCACCCGCGGGTCGGCGTCAGTCCAGCCAGCCGGGGACCGCGGGAACCACCGGGTAGTCGATCGCAGGCGCGTCGCCAACGATGGGATCCATGCGGATCCGGCTCAGTCGCATGAAGGCGATGCGCCAGCCGGACTCGGTGAGTCGGTAGAGCTCCTCGTAGTAGCCATATCCCCGCATCCCCCTCTGTTCCGGCACGGTGATCCCCATATACCCTCGTGACCCGCGTGGCCACGTCAGATAGTCGGTCATGGCCCAGCGCCCGCGAGCCGAGAAGTCATCGATCCGCCGAAACTGCGGCATGAACCCGTGATGGACGCTGACGACCTCTTCGGTCATGTTGCGCATCAGGTTCTCCACGAACGTGTCGGGGTCGGGCGCGGCGGCCCACAGTCCTTCGAAGACGCAGTCGTCCACGAAGAGTCCGCGCAGTTCGTCCCACTGCTTCAGGTCGACGTAGTGAAAATAGCGTGCCTTCAGGTCGCGGAGCTCCTCTGCCACGGTGGGGGTGACCGCACGTACTCGGGGCATCGAGAAACCATCCTCGCTCTTCACGGCGCCTGGGTACTTCCTCTACTGCTCGTCGATCTCGAAGTCGACCGAGGCGATCTGCTCCGAGATCGCTCCGGAGAGAGGGAAGAGCGGCAGATGCGCGGGGTGCGTCGCGTAGGCACGGACATCGTCGAGGGTGCGGAAGTCGGCGACGAGTGCATAGTCCCATGCGCGTTCGCTGCGCATCACGTCGGGGCCGTGTGACAGTCGGACCAGGCCGGGAATCTTTCCGAGCAGACCATCGAGCAGGTCGCGCCACTCCTCGAGCACGGCAGGATCATGGTTCGCTGCGAACGAGAAGAACACGACGTGACGGATCATCGTGCCCCGGCTCCGTCGGCAAGGCTCAGGTCGCCGATCGACGCGCCGCTGGCGGTACGCCCGAGAAGGTAGGCCATGGTCATGATCGGACCGAGCGTGGCGCCGGCGCCGGGGTAGCCGGCGGCGAAGGCGTTCTCGGAGGCGTTGCCGACCGCAAACAGGCCGCGTATGGCATCGCCGTCTGCGTCGAGGACCCTTCCGAGGCCGTCGGTGGCGATCCCTCCGCTGGTGCCGAAGCAGCCGTTCACCACGGCGAGAGCGTAGTAGGGGCCTTGCTCGAGCGGTGCGAGGCTGGGATTGGGATACGGGTTCTGTTCGTCTCCCCAGTAGCGGTCGTACGCGCTCGCACCGCGGTGGAAGTCCGGATCCTCCCCACGGGCGGCGTGCTCGTTGAATCGCGCGACCGTCTCGGCCAGCGCCTGGGCGGGAACGTCGATCTTCCCGGCGAGCTCTCCGAGGGTTGCTCCTTCGACGAGCCAGTCGGGAGTCGGCTCCTGGCGTGCATCGACCAATGTCGGAGGCCTCCCGTAGCCTGTAAATGTCACATTCACTAGCCAACGTTCCGGGAGGACACCATGGCCACCACACCGACCACCATCAAGGCGGGCACCCCGCGCGACTTCCTCGGCCTCGTGCCCGCGCTGCTCGGCTTCACCCCGCAGGACTCGCTCGTGCTCGTGCCCTTCGAGGCGTCGCGCACGATCGGGGCGATGCGACTCGACCTCGACGCGGATGCCGCGACGCTCGCGCACACCAGCCTCGGGCTGGTCTGCCGAGTGCCGCGCGTGACCGGGGTAGCCGCCGTGATCTACGCCGCCGAGGACGCCGACAGCACCCGCGATCTCGGCCAGCAGATCGCCGATGTCGCCGACCGGCAGGGACTGCACCTGGTGGACGTGCTCTACGTCGCCAGCGACGGCTACGGCAGCCACCTGACCGGCGAGGCACCGCGCCCCGTCGCCGAGATCGCGACCCCGGACGCGCTGCGCGAGAAGGTCGCAGCATCCCAGACCGCCGGGGCGAGCATCCCCGACGCCGACCCGGCGCGTGCCGCCCGGATCGCGTTCGCGGCCGCGCGGATGGACGACGATGCCCTCGCGGACTTCGTCGCCGTCGCGGAGGACGCCCTGACCGGTGACCCCGCCGACCTCGACACCCGCCAGGCTGCGATCCTGCTCACCGGCATCGGCATCCCGCTGTGGCGTGACGTGGCCCTCATCCAGTGGGCCACCGACCGCGGCAACGGCACCCGTGCCCTGGCCGCGCAGATCGGCCACTCGATCATGGGCGCACCCGTCCCCGAGAGCATCGCCCGCACCCTCTACGGGCAGGGCGATCGTCCCGACGCCGACCGGCTGACGGCGGGCCTCGCGCTCGTGCGCCACCTTGCCGCCTACGCCGACGACCAGCAGCGCCCCAACCTGCTCGCCGCCGCCGCGTGGCTGTCCTGGGCGCTGGGCCGCTCCACTCACGCCGCCGTCTACACCGACCGCGCCCTCGCGATCGACCCCGACCACGGCATGAGCCAGATCGTCGCGACCCTCTGCTCGGCAGCAGTTTTGCCCGACTGGGCGTTCTCCCGCTGAGCGCACCGAGTGCCCCGCCGGGCATCCCGGCGGGGCACTCCCCTGTCACCGTGCCGCACTCGCGATGTCCCCGCGCGATGTCGGAGGCCGCCCGTATCCTGTGAATGTCACATTCACTAGCCAACATTCCGGGAGGACACCATGACCGACACCATCAACAACGTCCACGACATCCGCGCAGCCGTCGAGCGCGCAATGCGCCACCACGCGCCGCTGCGCGCCGAGTTCGATGCCGGGTGGACAACGATCGAGCCCGACGAGCTGCGGCAGGCATGGGACGACTACAGCCTCAGTGACCCGTTCACCCTCGACCCGGCCATGCCGACCCTGCTCGCCCGTATCGAGGCTGACCACCCGAACGGAGACACCCGAATCTGGGTACCCCTCGGCGGACAAGGCGACCCCGACTACCTGGATGTCGTCGTGGTCACAAACCGCACCGTCTCCCGGTACACCGTGCGCGACGGCCAGATCGAGCACCCCTGCACCCTCCCCGAGGATTGCCCCCGCACCAACACCGCCGAGCGCACATGGAGGCAAGCGGCGAGCGCCACTCGCGCCGCGATCCTCGACCTCAACTCCGCCGCCAACAACACCGAGTACCTGCGCGGGCAGATCGAGACGTACCTGGCAGTATTCGGCCGATTCGAGCCGGGGGCCGATGCCGATGCCAAGCGCGAGCGCGTCACCGCCGAGATCACCGCGGCGATCGCCCGTCAGTGAGTCCGCCGGGCGGGCGCACCCATCGGCGCCGCCCGCCCGGCCAATGTCGGAGGCCACACGTAGCCTGTGAATGTCACATTCACCGTCGAGAGTCCAAGGAGGACGCCATGACCGAACCCACCACCCTGCTCACCCGCACACCCGGCGACACGTTCCGGTTCCGCGGCACCGAGTACGTGCTGATCGACTTCGCCCGCACCAAGGCGAAGATCGCCCCGGCCGCTGACCCCGGCAAGGTCTACACGCTCGCCCGCACCGCGACCGTCGAGCCGACTGGACACAGCGACGACGCGCTCGCCGCCGCACTACAGGCATCCGCTGTCGCTCCGCCGACCCTGACCCCCGGAGCCCGCGTGCGCATCGTCACCAACCCCCGCACCACCCGCGACGGGCTGGCCGGAGTCGAGACGATCATCGTGCGCACCAACCCCAAGACGTACACGCTCGCCAACGGCTGGCGCGTCAGCCCCGGACTGGTCGAAGCCGTCTGACCCCTCGCCGCCGCCGGACGCGCACACAACCCCGGCGGCGGCGAGCACCACCCCACCCCGAGGGGAGCCGGCGATTGCCACTCCCCTCGGCGGGAGGGACTCGAGATCGACACCCGCCGCGCGCTCGCCGTAGGCCCGCGCGCACCATCCAGGAGGACACCATGACCACCACCGACACCGCGGCCACCGCCACGGCCCGCATCCCCGCCGACGACCTGATCGACCGGCTGTGGAGCCTCATGCACGAGATCGAAGCAGCCGACTTCCCCGCGCTGCGCATCGTCGAGCTCGACGAGCCGACCGACTACGGCGAGCGCACCGTGCTGTGGTGCCCGCGGTGCGATCAGCACGTCAACGTCGAGGACGGCTACCTGCGCGCGATCGACGTGGACGTGCGCTACAACAGCGTCGGCCAGATCAACCCCACCGAGCGCACCCTGCCGATCTACGAGGCCGATCCTGACCCCGGCGACGTTCTCGTGTACCTGCACCAGACCGACGAGCACGGCGAACACGGCGTGCGACTCCCCGACGCCTGGCAGGGCGTCTGGAAGGCATAGCGGCATCTACCGCGTGAGCGCCCCACACCCCACCGTTGGGGCGCTCACGCGCACCGCCGCCGCCGCTGTAGGGAACGGCGCGACTTGTCCACCGCGCGCACGTCAGAGCCGGCTATCGACTCGAGAAATGTCCACGTGCTGCAGCGTCATCGTTGCGTGAAGATGTCCACTTCCCCTTTGGGACGAGCGTCCGCAAGCGGATCCCTCAGCGTGAATGGTTCGTTCGGGGATTGCCTTCGTCCGTGACAGCTGGTTGGTGACCAGATCGACCGAATCATCAAACGAGCGCGCAAGGGGGCGCCTGTCTAGGCTGCTGATTTGAGACTTGTGGCGAGGGTGGTGGTTACGGCGACGCTGCCGTGCAGCGTGCGGTGGACCGGGCAGCGATCCGCGATGGTGAGGAGCGAGTCGTGCTGTGCGGGGGTGAGCGTTCCCTGGATCGAGATTGTTCGGGTGATGTGGTCGACGTGCCTTGTTTGTGTGGCGCAGTTCGCGCAGTCCTCGGCATGAATGCGCGAGTGGGTTAGTTCCACGCTGATTCTTCCGATGGACCACTGCTTGCGTTCTGCGTACATCCGCAGGGTCATCGACGTGCACGCACCCAGAGCCGCGAGTAGATATTCGTAGGGGGATGGGCCGGAGTCTGCGCCGATCGGCTCGGGCTCGTCGGCGGTCAGCTCGTGGCGCGACGTTTTCACGGCTTGACCGTAGGGGCCGTGCCCGTTCTCGGCGACGCGGACGACCCCTTGTTCGGGCCATTTGTCCGCGGGGCGGGGCGACGGATGCACGATGCTGGCCGGGGCTGTGACGTAGCGGCTGGCCCAGGCTCCGATGACTCCGGCGGCGAACTCCGCGTCGCGTCGCGCTGTCAGCAGGTGGTCAGCGCCGTCGAGGGCGACGAATGACTTGGGATGGGGGGCTGAGTCGAAGATCTCGCGGGCGTTTTCGACGGGCACGATGCGATCGACAGGAGAATGCATGACCAGCAGAGCGGCATCGAGCTGGTTGATGGCACCCCGCTGCTGCTGATCGGCGAGATCTCGCAGCAGGTCGTTGCCGACGCGGAAGGGTCGCCCGCCCAGGTCCACCCACGCTGAGCCTGTCGCGGCGATTTCGGCCGTGTGTCCGTCGACGAATCGGAGTACGTGGCGTGGGTCGGCGGGGGCGCCGATCGTGGCGACGGCGGTTACTTCGGGGATGCGGCTGGCGGCGGCGAGTACGGCGGCGCCACCGAGGGAGTGGCCGATCAGAAGGCTGGGAGCGGCGTAGTGGACACGAAGGTGGTCGGCGGCGGCGATGAGGTCGCCGACGTTGGACGTGAAGGTTGTGTCGGCGAATTCGCCGCCCGACTGTCCCAGTCCGGTGAAATCGAAGCGCAGGACCGCGATGCCGTGTTCTGTCAGTGCCCGTGAGATTCGAGCGGCCGCGACGGAGTCCTTGCCGCAGGTGAAGCAATGCGCGAACAGAGCGTATGCGACGGGCGTGGCGGGAGGTGACTCGAGCCGACCTGCCAGGGTGTGTCCGTGTGTGCCGGGAAACTCAATGAGCTTCTGGTCGGCGAGGCGGCTGCTCATGTCACGCCATCTTCTTCGACAGGATCGTGAGCTGGTCGAGGTCGAGCAGCACGATCCTGCCGCGCGCCTGTCGGATGAGCCCGCGGGAGGCGAGGTCCGCCATCGTCTTGCTCGTCGATTCGCGGGTGGCGCCGAGGAGTCCGGCGAGCTGATCGTGAGTCAGCCGGATCGTGACGTGCCCGACACGGGAGCGGCGCTGCGATTCGGCCAGTCGCACGAGTGTGCTGGCCACTCGTGCCAGCAATGGTCGCAGGGCGAGGTCGGTGAGTCGTTCTTCGAGCCGGGCGACCTGCTCGCCGAGGATTCGGGAGATGCGGATCGCGATCCTCGGGTCTGAGAGCATGTGCCGTTCGACGTCGCGTACGCTCAGCTGGCAAATCGCGGTGTCCTCGATGGCCTCGGCATAGTTGTCATACATGCGCTGGCCGACCAGGAGCATCTCCCCGAACACCGCGCCGGGTTCGAGGATGGCCATGGTCAGCGCCTTGCCGTCTTCCGTGACCCGGAAGATCCGCACCCGTCCCGCTTTGAGGATGAACAGCGCCGTGATCGGTTGGCTCTGACTGAAGATCAGTTCGCCGTTGCGGAACCTGCGCGCGGGAGCCATCTCATCGAACGCGGCGATCTCCTCGGGGGTGAGATCGGCGAACAGGTCGACCTCGCTGAGGCAGCTGAAGAGCTCGTCACTGGTCGGGGTCAATGGATTGGCCTCCCGTCGCTGGGGTGCCCACGGGCGCCGCTCTGCGATCGGCGCTGCGGTGACGTCCATGGCGCACTCTTCCATCATCGACGACGGGCGAGCACCGCGACAGCAACAACACCGAGGATGCCGCCGTAGATGACGTGACCCATGAGGGAGAACAGCGCGGTGGAGTCGATGGTGAACAGCGGCATCCCCATCATCATCGGCATGATCACGAGCGGGCCGAGTACCCACCAGATGGCTCCATACACCATTCCCACGATGAGTCCGCGGAGGTACCCGGTGAGTAGGAGGTTGCCGAACAGCACCGTGAGGCCGAGGCCGATGATGATCGAGATCATCATGTGGATGCCGAACCCGACCGCCGCGACATCGGAGCCGACCATCATGGCGATCATGGGGAGCATGCCCATCACGGCCATGAGCATCCCGAAGACGAGGCCGCCGGCGACGCCGCCGACGACGCCGGCGAGGACGCGCTGCCAGAAGGTGGCGGTGCCGCGGGTGCCGAGCAGGGTGGAGGACGAGGTTGAGGTGGTCATGATTCTTCCTTTCTGGAGAGGATCGATGACTGACGGTATTCCCGCGGGTTTGTGGAGTTCTGCGACCCAGGACACACAGCACCGCGATGTCTTGGGGGCACACTGGAACGCATGGAAATCGAGATCCTGCACATCGACGAATGCCCGAACTGGCAGGAGGCGGGTGCTCGTGTCCGGCAGTCGCTGCAGGAGCTGGGGGCGCCGGTGGTTCCCGTGACGTTCACCCTGCTCTCCACCGTCGAAGAGGCCGCCGCACGGCCTTTCGCGGGCTCGCCGACGGTGCTGATCGACGGTGTCGACGCGTTCCCCTCCGACGGGGCAACAGCAGATCTCGCGTGCCGGGTCTACCGTGTCGACGGTCGGTTCGCGGGAGCGCCGTCGGTCGCTGACCTGCGCTCCGTCCTGGCACCCGCGCTGTTTGCGCGCGGCTGATCTGTCATCGGACGGTGCCGGCGACCACCTGGATGTGACCGCCGCGGAGATCTCGGGTGTCCAGATCCTGACCGTCGGCGAGAAGCAGCTCCCAGGGGTGCGCGTGGATGTCCGATCCTCCGATCGCACAAGCGAGCCGCGCAAGCGGCGCGAAGATTCGGGCGCGACCCGTCGGCACCCGCATGTCGACGATGCATGCTCGTCCGCCCGGTCTCAGCGCGGCGCGCATGCGCGTCCACGCGGCGGACGGGGCGTCGATCGCGCTCATCGCGTAGGTCGAGATCACGGCGTCGACGGGTCGCCCGCCGATCGCGTCCAGACGGAAATCCGTGGCGTCCGCCTCGACGAGTCGGACATGCGACCAGCGCTCCTTCTCGATGCGGCGTCTCGCAACGCCGAGCATCTGGGCGCTGCGGTCCAGCCCGATCACGCTCCCGGTCGGACCGACCGCGTCAGCGAGGAGCGCGAGGTTGAGCCCGGTGCCGCAGCCGACATCCAGCACGGTGTCACCGTGCCGAAGGCCCAGCATCCGCACGCCCTCCACACGCCCGATGCGGTAGATCGCCTCTCCGGCGAGGAGGTCGTAGACGCCGGCGCCGATGCCGTACGCGGCGCGGTCGGTCACCGATACTCGGGGTTTGCGTCGAACCCGAACCGCTCTCCGTCATTCCACGCCTGACGCAGGTTGCCGTATGCCGGGATGCCTCCGGCGTCTTTCAGCATTCGTGCGGTGTGCAGCAGGTTCCAGGTCATGAACGTCGTGTTGCGGTTGGTGAAGTCGTTCTCCGGGCCTCCCGACCCGGGGTCGAGGTAGCTGGGTCCCGGGCCGACCTCGCCGATCCAGCCGGCGTCGGCAGCGGGCGGAATCGTGAACCCGATGTGCTGCAGGCTGTAGAGGATCGCCATCGCGGCGTGCTTGACGCCGTCCTCATTCCCGGTGATCAGGGCACCGCCGGTCTTGCCGTAATACACGTACTGACCCTTGTCATTGAACAGCCCGCTCATGGCGTAGAGCCGTTCGATGAGTTGACGGGTGATTGACGCGTTGTCGCCGAGCCAGAGCGGGCCGCCGATCACGAGGATGTCGGCGGCGTCGATCTTCGGCCAGATCTCCTCCGGCCAGGCGTCCGTGGGCCACCCGTGTTCGCGCATGTCGGGATACACGCCGGTGGCGATGTCGTGGTCGATGAACCGGATGTTCTCCACGGTCACACCCTGCGCGCGCATCAGCGCGATGCTGCGATCCATCAGCCCCTGCGTGTGGCTGAGATCGGGGCTGCGCTTGAGCGTGCAGTTGATGAACACGGCCTTCAGGTCGTCGTAGGTTGCCGGTGGGCGTCGGTGCTCGGTCATGGCGGTCACTCTATGCCTGGCGTCCGTCCGGGTTCTGTGTGCGAGATCACGCAGGCTCGGGTGCAGTGCCGATGCGGAGCTGCACCCGGGCCTGGCTCAGAAGTTGAGGACCTGGCGCCCCTGGTTCACGAGGTCGCGGATGCTCGCCTCGCCCGCGTTGTCGTCGATCAGCGCCCACCCGGCTTCCTCGATCCGGTCCCGGACCTTGTGGCTGGTCGCGCAGAACTTGCAGGCCCCGAGCACGGTCGGCCGGATCCCTCCGATGAGGGCGTGCATCGGACTTGACGGGTCGCTCACCGCAGCGAGGGCCTCGACTCCGGCCCCGTCAAACAGGACGACGACATCGTCCCCGGCCGCGGCGAACTCAGCCGCCGTCTTCAAACCGCGATAGACCCGCGATGTATCCCCGGGGATGGGTTCGTAGATGACGACAGCGATCTTGTTCTTCTCGGTCATGACTCTCCTTGGATATACATACCGGTCGGTATATCTGGCTATTGTACATACCGATCTGTAAAATCAACACCATGACATCTTCATCCCCGATGACCGGCGTCGCTCGACCTGCGCCCGCGCGGGAGCGCCTGCTGGCTGCGGCCAGTGCCCTGTTTTACGCCGAGGGCATCACGGCGACCGGGGTGGATCGTGTTGCCGCCGCAGCCGGGGTGACGAAGCCGACGCTGTACAACAACTTCCGCAGCAAGGAAGAGCTCGTCGCCGCCTGCCTACGGGGCCAGTTGGAGGCGTGGGCGGCGGCGACAGCGGTCGCCGATCGCCCTGCAGCGGGCGCTGCGAAGCGGGTCAGCATTCTGTTCGAGGTGCTGGCCGCTGATGCGCTCAGCGCCGACTATCGTGGCTGCCCGTTCACGAACGCGGCCGTCGAGATGCGGCAGAGCGAGCTCGTGATGACGGTGGTGCACGAGTACCGCCGCCGAATCACCGCGCACGTCGGTGAGCTCGTCGGTGATCCTCACTCCCCAGCGATCGATGCGATTCTCTACCTCTACGACGGGGCGATCGCCGCTGTGAAGACGACCGGTGATCCGACCCATGTGCTGCGGGCGCGCGATGCGGCCCTGCACGCACTTCCCACGTATGTGACTTCGGTCACGGTTCCCACGCCCGTGACCGACTAGAACGGAAGTCACGCCCGGCTGGGCGGGCGGCACGGCCGTGCCGACGTGAACAGGGCGAAGAGGGAACGAATGCCGGAGCCGATCGTGTGGGATCTTGTCGTTATCGGAGGGGGAAGCGCGGGGCTGGTTGCCAGCAAGACGGCGGCGGGCTTCGGCGCGAAAGTGCTCCTCATTGAGCGTGAACGGCTGGGTGGGGACTGCCTGTGGACGGGGTGCGTGCCCTCGAAAGCACTCATCGCTGCCGGTCACCGCGCCGCCATGGTCCGCGATGCCGGCTGGACTGGCGCGAGAGAGTGGGAGGCGGACGCATTCCGTTCCGCGATGGTGTCGGTGCAGCGCGCGATTGAGACGATCGCACCGGTCGATTCGATCGATGCGCTCGAGGCGGAGAACGTGTCGGTGCTGATGGGGGATGCCCGTTTCACGTCGGAAGCCACGCTGAGCGTGGACGGCGCCGAGGTGCGATTCCGTCAGGCGCTCATCGCTACGGGAACCTCCCCGGTAATCCCTGCCATCGCCGGCGACGTGGTGCGCATGCGCACGAGTGAGAGCTTCTGGGATCTCCGCGAACTCCCCGAACGTCTGGTCGTGCTCGGCGGGGGTGCGATCGGCTGCGAGCTCGGGCAGGCGATGGCCCGGCTCGGGTCACAGGTGACGATCGTGCACCGCGGCGCCCGCATCCTCCCGAAAGAGGACGCCGATGCCAGCCACATCGTCCATGTCGCGATGCTCCGGGATGGGGTGGAGGTCCGGACCGGCCGCACAGCGGCCGCGCTCCGTTCACGCGACGGCGAGTCGGGTGTCCTCAGCCTCGATGACGGCACGACCATCGACTTCGACGTGCTGGTCGCGGCGCTGGGTCGCGCTCCGCACACCGACGTGCTGGGCCTGGACCTCGCCGGAGTGCGCACCGATGCAGAGGGATATATCGCGGTCGACGGGATGCTGCGCACCACGAATCCGCGGATCTGGGCGGCTGGCGATGTCACAGGCCTTCCGAAATTCACCCACACCGCCGGGGTGAACGGCAGTGTCGCGGCCACCAACGCGATCCTCGGATTGCGGCGAAGAGCCGAGACGCGGGTCATCCCACGGGTCACCTTCACCTCACCCGAAGTCGCCGCCGTCGGGCTACCGCCGGCAGACGCGGACCGCCGCGGCCACCGGGTCGTGACCTGGGACCACGCGCACTCCGACCGCGCGATCGCCGAGGGCGACACCACCGGTTACACCCGTATCGTGGTCGACCGCCGCGGCACGATCCTGGGCGGCACGATCGTCGGCCCCCGGGCAGGGGAGACGCTGGGGGAGCTGACCCTCGCTGTCCAGGCGCGGCTCACCACCAGCACGCTTGCCGGCACCACGCACGCCTACCCGACGTACAACGATCCGCTGTGGAACACCGCCGTCGCCGACGTCCGGCACCGACTCGGCCGCGGAGTCGTCGCTCGCGCGATCCGGGTGCTGCGGCGGATTCGCCGACGCCGCGTCGCGTGACGCGCGCGGTCAGCGGAGGATGCGGATCGCGCTGACGATGCGCTGGCCGGCACTGACGAAGACGAACGCTGCCCAGATGAGCGCGATCTGCCATGCGAAGGCGGGCAGGATCAGCCAGAGGCTGTGGACGACGATCGTCTCGGTGCCTTCCGCGATCCGGCCGAGGAACGACAGCGACCGGCCGTCATCGATCTGGCGGCCGGTGCGTTCGGCGATCGAGGAGAACGCGAGGAACGCCGTGCCGTTCAGGTAATACGCCAGCAGCACCAGCATGAACGGCCACCATGGTGCGTCGTACGCGATCGTGACGCCGACCGCGACACCGACAACCGTCGTCCCGTAGACCACGAAGTCGGCGATGATGTCGAGGAACCCGCCCACCTCACTCGAGGAGCTCCCCGTGTCGGCGGCGCGGCGTCGACGGGCCAGTGCGCCGTCGAGACCGTCGAATACCCGCGAGAGCAGCCAGGCTGCCAGCGCGGGCCACCACAGCTGCATGGCGGCGAGCACCGCACTGCTCAGGCCGACCAGCATCCCGACCAGTGTCAGCCGATTCGGTGTGATCCAGCGGATGTCGAGGAGGCGCGCTCCCCAGCCGATCGGGGCGGAAAGTGCGCGGCGCATCGGGGCATCGATCATGAGGGAGCATCCTGTTCCTCGTCGCCGGCGTGGTCGGAGCGGTCCGTGTCGCGCATCCGGCGGCGGGCGCGGGCAGCGTAGATCGCCCCGCCGAGAGTGAGCACGCCCAGCGCGCCCATCGCGATGAAGAACGGCCAGCCGAGCGTCAGCCCGTACGCGCCGACAGCAACGTAGGCGATGGTGCCGGGGATTATGCCGACCGTCGTGCCGATCGTGTAGTCGCGCAGCCGAACGCTCGTCAGCCCGGCGGTGTAGTTGAGCACGGTGAACGGGACCAGCGGCACCAGGCGCGCACCGATCACCGCGGCGACCCCTCGCTGCGCCAGAAGCCGGTCGACCTGGGCGACACGAGTTCCGGTGAGTCTTTCCACGATGCTCCGCCCGAGCAACCGGCTGACGGCGAACGCCAGGAACGCACCGAGCACCGCCCCGACGTAGACGATCAGGAACCCCACCGGCAGCCCCCACACCAGCCCCGCCGCGATACTCACGACATTCTTCGGCACCGGGGTCAGCGAGGCCACGGCATAGGCGACCGAGAATCCGGCCGCCACCCACAGCCCGCCCGACTCGGCGGCCGCGCGCACGTCCTCCACGCTGGGCAGAGGAACGAGCACCCCCACGATGACGGCGACGACCACGAACACAACGAACGCGGCCGCCCGCCAGGTCACTGCGGGCGTCAGGTATCGCATCGTCCCCATCGTAGACAGCACCGCACCGCCGGTCTGTGTTGTGGATCACTGACCGCGGAGCGCTCGGCACCTAGGGTTTCCTCACGACCTGTCACCCACCTGAAGGACTTCATTCGTGCTGTTCACCTCACGGCCCATCGCCCGCTCCCGCCTGCGCACCGCGCTCACTGCCGCGGCGATGGGTGCCGCCAGCGCTCTCATCCTCACCTCGTGCGCGAGTGGCGGGCCAGCAGGCGGCGACGATGGTGCGGCACCCAGGGCAGAAGGCACGTTCTCTGACTGGGATGCGGTGCTCGCCGATGCCGACGGGCAGAGTGTGGACCTGTGGATGTGGGGTGGCGACGAACAGGGCAACGCGTACATCGACGACGTGCTCGCTCCGGCTGTGGCCGAGTACGGTGTCACGCTCAACCGGGTGCCGATCGCTGACACCGGGGAAGCGCTCAACCGGGTGCTCACCGAATTGCAGGCTGGCCGAACGGATGACGGCACCGTCGATCTGATCTGGGTCAACGGCGACAACTTCCGCACTGGCGTCGAAGCCGACGCGTGGCTGTGCGACTGGACCGACCTGCTGCCCGCGATGGCGAATGTCGATGCCGCCGATCCGCTGCTCACCGAAGACTTCGGCACGCCGGTGAACGGCTGCGAGGCGCCGTGGAGCAAAGCGCAGTTCACGTTCGCGTACAACTCCGATGCCGTCACCGATCCGCCGACGACGGTCGCCGAACTGCTCGCCTGGGCAAAGGAGCACCCCGGAAGGTTCACGTATCCGGCGCCGCCGGACTTCACCGGGTCCGCATTCGTCCGACACGTCCTGTACAGCACCTCCGGGGGCTGGGAGAACGTGCCGGCCGCATTCAGCCCTACCGCGTTCGATGAGCTCACCCCGGCCCTCTACGACGCCCTCGCCGACGTGGCGCCCTCGCTCTGGCGGGGCGGCGACACCTACCCAGCCGATTCGGAGCAGCTGAATAAACTGTATGCCGACGGACAGGTCGACTTCACGATGACCTATGGTCCCGCGACCCTCACGCAGCTCGTCGCCGACGGCACCTACCCGGCCGGCACGAAGGTACTCACCCTCGAGGAAGGAACACTCGGCAATGCCAGCTTCCTCGCCATTCCCGCCAACGCCGCAGCTACAGCAGGTGCGATGGTCGTCGCCGACACCGCGCTCACCGTCGCCCAGCAGGTCGCCAAGGCGAACCCGGGCACGTGGGGGCAGTTCACCGTCCTCGACGACGACCGTCTGAGCGACGCCGACCGTGCCGCGTTCGACGCACTTCCGCAATCCCCCGTCGTGCCCGCGTTCGATGTCCTGTCCGAAAACGCCAACCCTGAGCTTGCCGCAGCCTGGGTGCCCGAACTCGACGAGGGCTGGCGCACCCGCATTCCCGCCGGCCGATGATCACCACCCCACAGCGGCTGCTCGTCCTCGTCGCGATCGCACCCGCGGCGGTCGTGGTCATCGGGGGGCTCGGCTCGACAGCGCTGCAGAGCGTCGGACTGATGCCGCTGGTGGGGTCACCCCGTCTCAGCGCGGACGCGTTCGTGACCGTCGCGGCAGAAGTTCCGGTCGCGGCAGGGGTCTCGGTCGGGATCGCTGCGGCATCCACTCTCCTCGCCGTGGTCATCGGCGGTGCCGCGGCGGTGCTGATCGTCTCGGGCGGGCTGCTCGCGCGCGGCCTCATCGGGTTGAGCGCTGCGACGGTGACCGTCCCGCACCTGATCGGGGCGGCGATGATCGGGCTGCTGCTGGCGGACTCCGGAGTCCTCGCGCGCGTGCTGCAGGTGCCCGCTGAGGGGTGGCCGTCGTTCGTCGGCGGTCCATGGTGGGCGGCGGTGATCATCGAATACGCGTGGAAGGAGTCCGCGTTCGTGGCGCTGGTGGTCGCCGGGACCTTGGCGACCCGGGTCGCCCGATTCGATGAGACTGCGGCGATGCTGGGCGCGGGGCGGGTGACGCGGCTGAGGCTGGTGCTGATCCCGTTGGCGCTGCCCTCACTGATCATTGCGGGAGCGATCACGTTCGTCTACACACTCGGTTCGTACGAGGTCGCGTGGCTGCTGGGGCGGACCTACCCTGAACCGCTCTCGGTGATGGCGGTGCGCCTCTATGGCGAGGTCAGTCTGTCGTCGCGTCCCGAGGCGGCCGCGGTCGCCGTGGTCATCATCGCCCTCGCAGCGCTCGGCGCGGGCATCGCGTTCCTGCTGCTGCGACGGTCGGCGGTGTGGCGATGACCCTCTCCGTCCGAGACCTCCCAGCGCCTGTCGCCTCGCATCGCGGGCGACTCCCGGGCGATCCCGGGCGCCCGCTCACCACCCCGGGCGGTGCATCCCGGGCGGCACGCCGCGGGATGGCGCTGCTGCTGCTCGGCTGGTTCGCGCTGCCTTTCGTGCCCTTGCTTGTCTGGGCGTTCGCGGACCGGTGGGCGTTTCCGTCGGTGCTTCCGCAGGAGTGGGGGGTGGGCGGGCTGTCGTCCGCCTTCGCGCAGGGCGGCGCTGCGGCCTTCGGAAGGTCGCTGCTGCTGGGCCTGGTCGTCGCCGCTATCGCGACGCCGCTCGGAGCGATCCTGGGCCGCGCCCTCGCCCTCGGCTGGGCACCGGCACCCCGTCTGGTGACCGCGGTGGTGTTCGCGCCCGTCCTGCTTCCACCGTTCGCTGCAGCGCTCGGCATCAACGTGCTCCTCCTTCGCGCCCACGTGCCCGCGCTGGCGGGGCTCGTGCTGGTGCTCGTCGCGATGGCCCTTCCCTACACGACCTTCTCGATGCGGGCCGCGTACGCCGCGCATGACCTGGGCTACGAGGAGGAGGCCCGCACCCTCGGTGCGTCCCGGGCGCGGGTGCTCTGGCAGGTGCACGTCCCGCTCCTCGCCCCGGCTCTGGCCCGGTCGGCGTTCCTGGCCTTCCTCGTCGGATGGAGCGACTACATCATCACCGTCATGGTCGGCGGCGGGCAGATCGTCACCCTTCCCCTCATCACCGCATCTGCGGCCTCCGGCGTCGGCAACGACGCACTCGTCGCCGCCCTCTCGCTTGCAGCAGTCATCCCCCCAGTGCTGCTACTGCTCGTCCTTGTTCGTGGAGACCGGAGGATGACGCCGTGAGCACCGCGATCACACTCCAGTCAGTCACCAAGCAGTTCACCGCCGGGTCGGCGCCGGCACTGCGCGGCATCAACCTCGACATCCTCTCGGGCGCCCGCACCGCGATCCTCGGACCGAGCGGTTCGGGCAAGAGCACGATCCTGCGGATGATCGCCGGGCTCGAAGACCCCAGCGACGGACAGATCCTCCTGAATGGACGCGACGTCACGGGCGTTCTTCCCGAGCGGCGCGGCATCGGGATGGTCTTCCAACGGCCCCTGCTGTTCCCGCACCTCTCCGTGCTCGACAACATCGCCTTCCCGCTCCGCGCCGCCGGCCTCTCCCGCCGGGCCGCCCGAGAGGCGGCGCATCCCTCCCTCGACCTCGTACAGCTGCCCGGATTCGAACAGCGCAGCGTGTCCTCCCTCTCCGGAGGGCAGCAGCAGCGCGTCGCCATCGCTCGCACGCTCGCCGCGAAACCCACGATCCTGCTCCTGGACGAACCGTTCAGCGCACTGGATCCCGCCCTGCGCGATGACATGCACGCCCTGCTCACACGCCTCCGCACCGAACTGCCACCCACCGTGGTGATCGTCACCCACGACCGCGACGAGGCCGCCGCGGTCGCCGACCACATCGCCGTCATCGAGCACGGCACCCTGCTGCAGCACGACACCGTCGAGCGGATCTACCACCGACCCACCAGCCTGGCAGTCGCGCGACTGATGGGAGGACGCAACGAGATCGCCGGCACAGTGCAGCGCGCCCGGCACCACTCGGACCTGGGGTCGATTCCGGTGGATGCCAGCACCCCCGACGGACCCGGCACCCTGGTCGTGCGTCCCGAAGCGGTGCGCATCATCGCATCGCCGCACGAGACCCGACCCGGCGAACCCACGCACACCGCCACAGTGCAGGGCGTGACCCGCACCGGCATCCGCCGATCCCTCGTGATGAGCAGCGGATCGGCGCTGGTCACCGCCGACCTCCCCGCGGGGGTCGAGGCGCCCGTCGGCGCCACAGTCACGTTCGGCTTCGCGCCGGACGCCCCGTCTGTCGTACCGTCGTAAGCTCGTCTTCATTCTCTTACTGGGCATCGCCGACCTGGTCGCTCGGGAATGAAAAGTTCCCGTTCTGATCAACGTCCCGCTTCGCAAGTCCTAGCTCAAACGAGAGCCAGCATCCTCGATGGCTGGTGACAGCAGACTGTCGCCGATCTAGAGCATGGAGCCGAGGTCTGATCCGACCGTGGGGTAGGCGGCCGTGGCGGACCTGAGTTGCGGGGCGGTGAGCCCGAGCTTGATCGCCAGGCCGACGGTGTTGATCAGTTCGCCGTACTCGGGTCCGAGCAGGTGGGCGCCGACGATCAGGCCGGTGGACTTATCGATGAGGATCTTGGCGGCAGCAGTGTGCTCGCCGACCCGGTAGTTCGAGTACCAGTCGCTGGTGTCGGTGAAGCGAACATCTAAATCGATGCCCTGCTCGCGGGCCTCGGTCTCGAGCAAGCCGACGCGGACCAACTCCGGGATGGTGAAGACCGCGGTGGGGATCCCAGTGTAGTCCGGAGTGGTGGTGGTGCCCTTGATCATGTTGGACGCGGCGACTTTCGCTTCGGAGACCGCGACCGGAGTCAGCGGCATCCCGGCGGTGTCAGCCGAGTCACCCGCAGCCCACACGGCCGGGTTCGTGGGGCTTTGCAAGTGGCCGTCCACGCGGACGCCGCGGTCGCTCCACTCCACACCGGCGGCATCCAAATCCATGCCGGCGAGGTCGGCGACGCGCCCCGCGCCGTGCACGACGAGGTCGGCCTCGATCGTTTCGGTTACACCGTCGCGTTCAACGACCACTCGATAGACCGGGCCATCCTTCTCGACAGCGGTGATGTGTGTCTGGCGTCTCAGATCGATGCCGACACTCCGACTCCGGTCGATGAGGAGTTCCACAAGGTCCGGATCGAAGCCCTTCAAGGGGCGGGCGCCGCGGTCGATGATCACCGGCGCGCTCCCGGCGCGGGCGACGATGTGCGCGAACTCGAACGAGATGAAACCGCCGCCGACGAACAGGATCCGTGCAGGGAGGGCGTCGAGGTCCAGGAACTGGGTGCTGTCGATGAGGTGCTCGTCACCGGGGAAGTCGAGCGGTCGCGGTCGGGCTCCGGTCGAGATCAGGAAACGCTTCGAGTCATAGCGGGTGCCGTCGATGTCGATCTGGTGGGTGCCGGTGAAACGCGCGTGCCCGTGCAGGGTGTTGACGCCGCTGCGCGCCAGGTCGGTTTCCATGCGCCCGGGGACCGGGTCGGTGAAGCCGTGTTTGTGCGCCATCAGGTCCGCCCAGTTGATCGACAGCCCCATGTCATCAATGCCCTTTCCGTGCATAAGTCGGGCGCTGTCGATGATCTCGGCCCCGCGTCGCAGGATCTTCTTCGGATCGCACCCGCGCAGCGCGCACGTTCCGCCATAGGGAAGGGAGTCGACGATCGCGACCCTCCAACCGTGGGTGGCGCACTTCTTCGCGGCGGCGATGCCGGCCATGCCCGCGCCGATGACGATCAGATCGTAGGTCTCGTTCATGAATGGTCCTTTCGCAAGGTCGGATCAAAGATCAGGTCACGCATCGGCCAAGACCGTGCGGAGCTGCTCGACGGTGGGCGCTCCGGCATACCCGTGCGGAGTCGGATACATGCGGCACGTCAGCCCTACCGGCGAGCCGGGCTGGGCGAAGACATCGATGCCGTCGACCTGGATGCTGGGCGATCCGAGGAACCCGACCTGTTCGGCCTCCTCAGGTGTCCGGACCAGCTGGCGTCTTACCGTGATGTCGGGGCGTTCGAGAGCCAACAACCGTAGCCGCTCGTCCGCGATCTTCCAGTTCGGGCATCCGTCGAAGTAAAGCAAGGTCACGTCCATCCCGCCACTGTAAACCTTGCACCCTAGTACAAGGTCAAGCGCGTATCATCACAGGCATGCGCATCGGAGAAGTCGCCGCCGCCGCCGGCGTCGATCCCCAGACCATCCGCTTCTACGAGCGCAGGGGTTTGCTTCCCCCACCTCAGCGTGACCCGAACGGCTACCGCGCCTACGAGGACCCGATCCTCCCCCGACTGCAGTTCATCCGCAGCGGACAGGGCGCGGGACTCACCCTGGTCGAGATCGCCACCATCCTCGACATGCGGGGGGACGGTGTCATGCCTTGCCTCCACGTCCGCGATCTTCTCTCCACCAAGCTCCGCGACGTCCGCGCGCGACGTGCGGAACTCGCAGCCCTCGAAGCAGAGCTGGAAGCGCTCATCAACCGCAGCGACGGCCTGAATCCGGTTGACTGCACCGATACCGATGTCTGTCACATCATCTCCCAGACACCCGTCACAAAAGCCCCAAACCCGCCCGATGAGTAGCCCGTGTCATGATGTCACCAAGCAGTTCACTTCCGGGTCTGCTCCGGCTCTGCAAGCCGTCAACCTCGACATTCTCACGGGTGCCCGCATCGCGATCCTCGGGCCGTGCGGTTCCGGCAAGAGCACGACTCTGCGGGTGATCGCCGGACTCGAAGCAGTGTTCAGCTTCGCGCCGGGCGCCCCGTCTGTCGTACCGTCGTGAGACCGCTCGGCCGCGCTGTAATCGCGACCGGTGCTCCCGCCAACGGCAGCAGTCGCCTCAGTGCCGCGTTTTCGGCGGGGTCGAGCACCGAGTGCTGCACGCACGCCGGCACCAGTCGTCCCGTTTCGGGGTGACTCATCGCATACATGCACGCTCCGAGCCGCTCCTGCGTCTCGAGGAGCAGTGGATCGTCGCTGCTCGCGCCGCGTTCCATCAGCTCCCAGGCGGGTGCGACCTGCGCGGCGTCCATGAAGTTGTGCACCACGAAGCTGGTGGATCGGATCCGGCGCCGCCACGCCGCCCGCACCGTCCGCCGCACACCGCCGGCCCGGCGAACGATCCGCCGCACCTGTCCCACGAAGACCGCGAGATCGCCCGGGTGACGGGCGATCGCCCGAAGGATCTTCACCGCCAGCACGGCCGCCCGCGTGCCGCCGAAGACCACACCACCATGGTGGGCAAGGAGCCGGTCGCGAGCTGCGACATCGCGCGGATCGTCAGGATCGATGAGAGCGGCGAATCGGCCGTCGACGCGCATCCCGGTCGCGTACCGGTTGCAGCGCGGGTCACCGAACTGCGTCCCCTGCCAGGGGAGGCGCTGCCCCGCGCCCTCCTCGATCTGCGCCCACACCCGGTCGATGGACACTTCGGCGAAGTCCTCCTTCCACCGCCGATCGTCGCCCACGAACGCCGCCGGCTGAAAGGACAGCATGTCGAACGGCATCCCCAGCACCACCCGCGTCGTCGACGCGACTTCGCCGAGATTTGACGGCGTCACTGTCATGTTGTGCGCCAGATACGAGCGCACACCGTGATCGCGCTGCAGATCGACGAACATCTGCGCAAACCGAGCTCGGAACGGATCCAACTCCGCCTCGGACCGCGGACGCACAGCACCACGCCGCCCCCGCATCAGCGAATCGAAATGCGCGGCGAACGACACCCGATCAAACCTCGGACTGCCGTCCTCATCGAGCACCACGTCGCGCAAGTACTCGTCGTCGAAGTCGCCGTGGGTCATCGACATCGGCTCACGCCCGTAGCGGCGCATCGTCGCCAGCGCCGCGGCGTGGTCAGCCGCAGACAGGAGGCTGACCTCCCCGCCGATCAATTGCGCGTGCGCCCTCGGCCCGCGCAGCTCGCGCAGGAACCTCATCTGCGCGTCGATCTGCTCGAGCGTGTGATCGCCGTCGATCCGGACTTTGTTCGCGTCCGCCGAGTGGTAACACGGCGAACAGGTCAGATCGCACTTCGGGAACACACCATGCGTGCCTTCGCACCCGATCGCGCTGCGGCCCAGGAGCTGGTTGGGAGTCTTCACATGATCAGGCAGGTCCGCCCAGCGCCGATCGAGCGCAGCTCGGCTGGCCGGATGGATCGGGCGTGTGGCGAACTCCCACTCGCTAAGCCACCGCGTCACACGCATTCGCACTCCCGTCGTCGCCGCACCTGTCCGTCCCCGATCCCACCACGACCACGCTGGCCGCGACAGTGATCTGGGTCACCGTCGCGCCCCTCGCAGGCGTCGTACGGTGATGTCCCGATCGCCGAAGAGCGAACCGACAGGAGCAACCATGAAGGCAGTACTGGGCGACACGATTCTCGCCGAAGCCGACCGCGACGACCTGATCTCGATCGAGGGGAACTGGTACTTCCCGCCATCCAGCGTCAACTTCGAACACCTGGTCTCGAGCCCTACGCCCTACGCGTGTGCCTGGAAGGGTGCGTGCCAGTACCTCACCGTCAACGCCGGCGAAGTCGTCCTGAAAGATCGCGCGTGGTCATACCCTGACCCACTACCGGGGTCCATCGAGCGCGTGGGCCGCGACTTCTCTGGGTACGTGGCCTTCTGGAAGGAAGTAAGCGTCATCGAGTAGGGCGCGTGCGGCGTTGAGCCGTGCACCCGAAACACCCGATCCTTGTCGAGCGGAGTGAAGCGCCTTGAACAGTGGGGCTCAGCGAGATACGTGTGCGGGTCAGTGGCCGGCGCCGAGTCCGCCGGTGAGTCGTCCGTGGAGTTTGGTGGTGGCTTCGTTCATGCCCTCGAGGATGACGTATTTGTGGAGGTGCTCGTATTTGGTGACGATCGCGTCGAGGGCGGCGACGGTGGAGGCGTCCCAGATGTGTGATTGGGACATGTCGATGATGACCCGTTCGGGGTCGTGGGTGTATTCGAACTGGGTGGTGAGGTCGTTGCTGGAGGCGAAGAACAGTTCTCCGTTGACGGTGTAGCGGACGGTGGGGACGGATGCTTCTTTGTCGATGTGGCGGGTGACGCTGACGAAGTGCGCGACGCGGCGGGCGAACAGGATCATCGCGGTCAGTACGCCGACGCCGACGCCGACGGCGAGGTTGTGCGTCCATACGGTGATCACCACGGTGATGAGCATCACCGCGGTCTCGCTTTTCGGCATCCGCTTCAGCGTCGAGAGTCGCACGCTGTGCCAGTCGAAGGTGGCGACGGAGACGACGATCATCACGGCGACGAGGGCTGCCATCGGGATGACGGCCACGATGTCACCGAGGACCAAGACGAGGATGAGCACGAAGACGCCGGCGAGGAAGGTCGAGATGCGAGTACGCGCGCCGGAGGCTTTCACGTTGATCATGGTTTGGCCGATCATGGCGCAGCCGCCCATGCCGCCGAAGACGCCGGAGAGAAGGTTGGCGGCGCCCTGGCCGAATGCTTCGCGGGTCTTGCGGGAGTGGGTGTCGGTGATGTCGTCGACGAGTTTCGCGGTCATCAAGGACTCGAGCAGGCCGACGATGGCCATGGCTGCCGCGTAGGGGGCGATGATTTGCAGCGTCTCCCAGGTCAACGGCACGTTCGGAATGAACAGCTCGGGAAGGCTCTGCGGGAGGTCTCCCTGGTCGCCGACCGTGGGGACGTTGAGTCCGAAGGTGACGGCTGCGGCCGTGAGGAGGACGATGGCGATGAGCGGCGCGGGGATGACCTTGGTCATCAACGGCATGAGGTACATGATGAGCAGGCCGATGACGACGAGCGGGTAGACCAGCCAGGGCACGTCGATCAGCTGCGGGAACTGGGACGTGAAGATCAGAATGGCGAGGGCGTTGACGAACCCGACCATCACACTGCGGGGGATGAATCGCATCAGCTTCGCCACGCCGAGCGCGGCGAAGACGACCTGGATGAGGCCACCCAGGAGCACGGTGGCGATGAAGTAGTCCATCCCGTATTCGCGGGCGACGGGGGCGATGACCAGGGCGATCGCGCCGGTCGCGGCGGTGATCATGGCGGGTCGCCCACCCAGGAACGAGATCGCGACAGCCATCACGAAGGACGAGAACAGGCCCACGCGAGGGTCGACACCGGCGATGATCGAGAACGCGATGGCTTCGGGGATGAGCGCGATCGCCACCACCAGCCCGGCGAGGACTTCACGGGTGAGGATGCGGGGGCTGCGGAGCGCTTGCATCACGGTGGGTTCGATGCGGTAACGGGTTTTCGGGTGTTGAACGGGGATGACGTCAGTCATGGCACTCCAAACGGGGAGAGGGGGCTGTCGGTGACGGCCGGATGAGAGCGCACCGGTGCGCGGAACTGCCGAGCTTTCTCGGCGGGAGAGAATTGGGGAGCACGACCAAGAAATGATCGAACGTGACGAAGACTACCGTAACGTGAGAGTTGGTCGCCAATCGAACGGAGCCGCACCCATGACCGCTACGACGACGATGCACATCGGAGAGCTCGCCGAACGGACCGGGCTGTCGTTGCGCACCATTCGCCACTACGACGAGATCGGCATCCTCAAGCCCACCGGGCGGACCGAGGGCGGCTTTCGCCTCTACACCGCCGAAGACGAGTCACGACTCCTCCTGATTCGTCGCATGAAACCCCTCGGCTACTCCCTCGAAGAAACGGGAGAGCTTCTCGAGCTCATTGACGCGCTTGCCGAGGACCCCGGCGACGAGAGGCTGCGCGATCGTCTGGAATTGGTGCGTGCCGAAGCTGCGGGCCGTCGTGATCGCTTGCGGGCTCAGCTTGAAGCCGCCGACGACTTCCTCGAGCAACTCGGCCGCCGCTGACCGTTCGGCCGCACCCGGTGCCCGATCCAGCCAATGGCCATCCTGCTACCGTAAAATCTTCCGTGACGTGAGATTTGGAGATCGGTATGGTGACGGAAGGCAAGCACCCCCTTCAGCAGGAGGACTACCACCTGATCCAGGACTACATGCTCACCAAGGCGGTGATGTGTCTGGCCACGAACGCCAACCTGGTCGAATGGGAACACGAGATCGCGGGCATGCAGGAAGCGTCCGGCGAGCAGTGGCTACGACGGAACGCGATGCTCTTGGACTACACCCTCGCCCGCATCCTCGCCGCCTACGGCCGAAATGCGCACCTCGCCGAAGCCGACCGGGCGGGACCGACCGAAGCATTCGTGCGCAGCTTCGTCGCGGCCGTCGCCGCACAAGATCACGCCAGCGCTGAAGGGCTCTGGGTGGCAGCCAATGAGAACACAACCCAGCTCACCGGGAAGCGGATGCCCTCAACCACCCCACTCCTGATCAGGGTTCGGCAAACCGCCCAACATCGCGAGGCCGAGTTGGACCTTGACGGGGTCCCAGACGAATACTTCCCCGCGCAATTCGTTTCATAGCGTGAGAAGCGGACCTATCCCGCGGGTTCTCCCATGCGTAGAGTCTCCCGCGTACACCGACATCAGCAGTTTGGCGCCAAGCGCCCTTTCAGGAGTACCGATAGCCGGTCGGTCACCGCGACGCCGGCGCGGCGCGCCCCGAGTAAAGGTGCACAGCCTCTCTCGGAACTCCTGAGTTCCCGTTGTCGGCGGCGCTCGAATTCTGAACGTTTTCGGCGTCTTGCATTCCAGCAGTCATCGCAACGAGGGATGATTCTCGGAGGCTAGCAGAGCGTGGAATAGCTCGTGGGGCGTTCGGTCGTTGAGAGTGATTCGGGGGCGCCGATTGAGCTCGAGCTCGACCCGGGCGAGGTCCCGAGGGCTGTGGACCGACAAGTCGGTGGACTTCGGGAAGTATTGCCGCAACAGGCCGTTGGCGTTCTCGTTGCTGCCTCGCTGCCAAGGGCTCGCGGCGTCGCAGAAGTAGATACGGGTTCCTGTGTCGGCCGATACGTCGAGGTGCCTGGCCATCTCGGTGCCCTGGTCCCACGTCAGCGTGCGGCGCAACCGCGGCGGCAGTGCGCCGAGGGTGCGAACGAGGGCCGCATGCATCTCGATGGAGTTGAACGCCGGCAAGTGCAGCAGCTTCACGTAGCGGGTTTGCCGTTCCACGAGCGCGCCGATCGCGGAGCGGTTGTGAGGGCCGACGATCAGGTCGCCTTCCCAATGACCCGCCACGGAACGGTCGGTGGGGTCGAAGCCGCGCTGATGAACCGACAGCATCGGTTGCGCGAACCGGCGTCCGGCGCGGATCTGACGGGTGTGACCACGTCGGTGATCACGCCCAGTCCGTAGCGGCGAGGTCGACGGCTTCCGGAGGATGCCAGTGGCGGGGCGGTAGATCGCCTGATAGATCGTCTCCGTCGCGACCCGCCGTGCGGGTTCTTCCGGATGCGCGCGCCGCAACGCTCGAGAGATCTGCTGCGGACTCCACCGCTCCCTCAGCCGCGCGACCACGAACGAACGCAACATCGGGTCGGTCATCAGCTTCAGCGGTCGCGGTCGCGTTCGCCGACGCCGGCTCGCGGCGGTCGCGTGCGCGTGAAACGGTCGATACTGCCCCGACGAATGCAGATTTCGTCGCAGCTCACGACTGATCGTCGACGGAGTCCTCCCGAGTATCTTCGCGATCGCCGTGGGACCCACGCCGCGCGATGCAAGATCGGCGATCTGAACCCGTTCCTCCTCCGAGAGGAACCGAGGCGAGATGACACGGACGGAGAGCGGCTCGAGCGGTGGCACGATCTTGACGGTGCCATCCTTGCGTCGGACCGTCGTGCCGTTCTTCCAGATGTTCGCTGCAGACCGGCTGACGCCCACCTCCCGCGCCGCCGCGGACATGGACCAGC
>NZ_JBYIPT010000016.1:0-33765 GCF_057707225.1 Microbacterium sp. bgisy189
GCGCTCCAGGATCTCGTGCGCGACCTCGACCGGCTCGTCCTTGTCGAGTGTCATCATGACGACATTCACGCCGTCGGTCGCGTAGAGCGCCGTCGAGTACGTGGCCGACAACTGCAGCGCTTCGGAGGCACCCGCGATCGTCGCGGGCTCCATCCCCTCGACGGCAGCCAGTGCGTCCCACTGCCAGGCAGCGCCGGGGGCGACAACGGGCGTGAGGATGTAGTGCCCACCGTCGGGTGCAGCACCATCGCTCGTGTTCGCCGGACAGATCGCCTGCACGGAGGCGGAACGCAACAGCGTCTCTTCGGGCTGCACGTTGCCCTCCCAGTAGCCGTTCCGGTACGCGCCGATGAGCTCCTGGAGCGCGATCTCGTCGTTGAGCGCTTCGCAGTCCGGCACGGGCCACCATTCCTCGGTCCTGTCCGCAGCAACACCGTCGAACGAGCCGCTCGTCGTTGTCGCGACGGCGTCGATCGTCGCTTCGAGCACCTGTACGGGAGGCTCGTCGAAGTCGCGGGCAGCGGTGGCCATGATCCACACGTCGTCCACGGCCGCAGCGAGGCGGCACAGCGTCACGTCGTAGGAGGGATCGCATCGCGCTTCGGAGAAGTCTGCGGCGAAGTCGTCCGGCACCGACGCTGCGGGCAGCACCATCACGTCGAGCTTCTCGAGTTCGTCCTCGCCCTCCGACCACCATGCGCATTCGAGTCCGCCGAGCGTACCCACCGTGTCGACCTCCGCGACGAGCACCTGCTGGGGGTCCCACGCCTGGAGCTGCTCCTCGAACGGCACCCACCCCGCGCCGAGCAGCTCGTCGAGCTGGGCGTCCGTGAGCACCTGCGTGCAGTCCCCACCGAACGGGACGGTCGGTTCCCGCACCACCTCGGCCGTCGGCGTGGGCGTCGACGTCGCGCTCGGCGCGGTGTCGGTACCGGTCTGCGCGGGCGCGGGCGCCGAGGCGCACCCCGCGAACAGGCCCGCAGCAGCGATGGCGACAAGGGCGGCGGCAAGGTGTCGGCATCTCATGCCCCCATGCTGACACGGCCGCGCCCGGAATCACCGCGCGCGGAAGCAACGATCCGATCACGCCCATGCCGTCAGCGGAATATCAAGGCGCGCCGATCACCCTCGGAAGCGGCCCGACCCCCTCACGTCGCTCGAACACGAGATGCGTCTCCGTCGTGAGGACGACCTCGTGGACGGTGATGTGCTCGAGGACGACGTCACGGAGGGCGACGGCATCCTCGACCGCGACATGGACGAGGAAGTCATCGGCACCCGCCACGTGGAAGACCTCGATCACGCCCGGCGTTCGCACCAGCGCGTCGAAGAGCGCATCCACTCCTGCTTCGGTGTGACGGCCCAGTCGCACGCGGATCACCGCCTGCAGCGGCAACCCGAGGGCCGCCGGGTCGATGCCCATGCGAACGCCGGTGAGCACGCCGCGGGTACGCAGCGAGCGCAGCCGATACGCACACGTCGATTCGGGGATGCCGAGGTCTGCGGCGAGCGCAGCATTCGACCGCCGGGGCCCTCGCACGAGCGCCGAGAGCAGCCGCAAGTCGAGATCGTCGAGTCCCGCAGGTGATTGAGGATCCGGCAAGATGGGGCCCTTCGTCGGGTGTGATTCTGATGAATCCGCAGATCCATAAGATCTCCTGGCACAAAGTCGACATGAGCCCTGGTGAGTTTCTGCGTTCTCGCTCATTCTGGTCCGCATGAACGCGCACCACCACCCCGACACCGTAGCCGTCCACGCCGGCAGGGCCGACCTCACCGAACTCGGCGTGCACGCACCGCCGATCGACCTGTCGTCGACGGCTCCGTTGCCCGGGCTGCTGTCGGGAGGTGACTCTTACGAGACGCTCGCGACAGGAGGTGTGCCGTTCGCCGGCGGCAGCACGGTGTACCAGCGGCTGTGGAACCCGACGGTCGCCCGTTTCGAGGACGCCCTTGCCGAACTCGAGGGTGCGGACGCGGCGGTGGCCTTCGCGTCGGGCATGGCCGCGTTCACGGCGGCGATCCTCGCCCACACCACGTCGGTCGGCCGTCCGCACGTGGTCGCCGTCCGCCCGCTGTACGGCGGCAGCGACCATCTGCTCGCCTCGGGGCTGCTCGGCACCCAGACGACCTTCTGCACCGCTGACGAGGTGGCGGCCGTTCTTCGACCCGAGACCGGGCTGGTCGTCGTCGAGACCCCCGCCAACCCCACTCTCGACCTCGTCGATATCTCGCTCGTCGTGGCTGCGGCCGGCGCGGTCCCGGTGCTGGTCGACAACACCTTCGCGACCCCCGTGCTGCAGAACCCCCTCGACCACGGCGCGGCCATGTCGCTGCACAGCGCGACCAAATACCTCGGTGGGCACGGCGATGTCGTCGGCGGCGTCATCGCGTGCGAAGACGAGACGGCAGCTGCGCTGCGGCGCGTGCGAGCCATCACCGGCGCGTTGCTGCATCCCCTCTCGGCGTACCTGTTGCACCGCGGCCTGCCGACCCTGCCCGTCCGGGTTCGGGCGCAGCAAGCCTCTGCGGCGCGCATCGCCGCGTGGCTCAGCACGCACCCCGGCGTCGCGGAGGTCTTCTATCCCGGGACGACCGGGTCACCGCTCATCGGCACGCAGATGCGCGGCGGCGGCGCGATGATCGCGGCACGCCTGCACGGCGGCTTCGCGGCAGCCGCCCAGGTGACGGAGGCGACGCGCCTGTTCACCCACGCCGTCTCGCTCGGCGGCGTCGACTCGCTCATCCAGCATCCCGCGGCGCTCACGCACCGCCCCGTTGCCACCGACGCGAAGCCCGGCGACGACATCGTGCGCCTGTCGATCGGGCTGGAGCACGTCGACGACCTCATCGCCGACCTGGCCACGGCACTCGACGCGGCGCACACGACCGCGACGACGGCTGCCGCAACAGCGCTCGCGTGACGCCGACGCAGGAAAACTCACGAGAACAGGACGATCGGGGCCGGATCCTCCTGTTCTCGTGAGATCTCCTGTCTTCGCGCGGAGCCTGTCAGCTGGTGACGACCTGCGCCGTTCCGACCGGGGCGTCGGGTCCCATTTCGTCGGCGATGCGGTTGGCCTCTTCGATGAGCGTCTTGACGATCTCAGCTTCAGGCACGGTCTTGATGACCTCTCCCTTGACGAAGATCTGACCCTTGCCGTTGCCGGAGGCGACGCCGAGATCCGCTTCACGCGCTTCGCCGGGCCCGTTGACGACGCAGCCCATGACCGCCACCCGCAGCGGAACGGTCATGTCCTTGAGGCCTTCGGTGACGTCGTCGGCGAGCGTGTACACGTCGACCTGCGCACGGCCGCAGGACGGACACGAGACGATCTCGAGCTTGCGCTCACGCAGGTTCAGCGACTGCAGAATCTGGTGGCCGACCTTCACCTCTTCGGCGGGCGGCGCCGACAAGGAGACACGGATCGTGTCACCGATGCCTTCAGACAGCAGGATGCCGAAGGCGGTCGCGCTCTTGATCGTGCCCTGGAAGGCGGGCCCGGCCTCGGTGACGCCGAGGTGCAACGGCCAGTCGCCCCGCTCGGCGAGCATCCGGTACGCCTTCACCATGACGATCGGATCGTTGTGCTTGACCGAGATCTTGAAGTCGTGGAAGTCGTGCTCTTCGAACAGCGACGCCTCCCAGACGGCGCTCTCCACGAGTGCTTCGGGGGTCGCCTTGCCGTACTTCTCGAGCAGACGCCTGTCGAGCGAGCCGGCGTTGACGCCGATGCGCAACGAGACTCCGGCATCCTTGGCAGCCTTCGCGATCGCGCCGACGTTGCCGTCGAATTCGCGGATGTTGCCGGGATTCACCCGCACCGCGCCGCACCCGGCGTCGATGGCCTGATAGATGTACCGCGACTGGAAGTGGATGTCGGCGATGACCGGAATCTGGCTCTTCTTCGCGATGATGTGCAGCACGTCGGCGTCTTCGGGACGCGGCACGGCCACACGCACGATCTCGCAGCCGGATGCCGTCAACTCGGCGATCTGCTGCAACGTCGCGTTGATGTTGTGGGTCGGCGTCGTGGTCATCGACTGCACGCTGACGGGCGAGTCGCTGCCGACCCCGACACTGCCGACCTTGATCTGACGCGTCTTGCGACGGGGAGCGAGGGTTTCAGGGACCTTCGGCATCCCGATGTTGACTGCTGGCACGCTCCTAGCCTACGACCGCACGGCTGGAGGCGGGCTGTCATCAGCCTTGGCCCGCGCGCCGCTGTGATAGTTTCGGCGGCATGTCCGCGAACCTCACCTGGTGGCTCACCGCATAGGCGGTGTGTTCGCGACGACTCGACACTGACCGCCCCGGCGGCCTGTGGATCGAGGCCGCCTTGACGAAAGACCGACGATGACCGGTTCCCCGCTGCTGGCCTCTCTCGCAGCCGCTGACGCCCCGTTCGCCCTGCTCGCCCGTGACGGCAGCACCGTCGAGGTGCTCACCGGCGATGTGGTCGACGTCGACCTGCTCGCCGACATCCCGCTCACTGCACCGGATGGCACCGCGCGCGAAGTGCTCGCGCTCGTCCCGTTCCGCCAGGTCGTCGAGCGCGGCTTCGAGTGCCACGACGACCACGCGCCGCTGCGCTGCCTCGTGGTCAGCGAGCACACCTCGGTCCCGCTCGACGATGCCCTCGTGTCGCTGCCGAGCGCACCGGTTGCGCTGCAGGATGCCGGCTTCGACATCGCCGACGACGACTACGCGCAGATCGTGCGCCGCGTCATCGCCGACGAGATCGGTCGTGGCGAAGGCGCGAACTTCGTCATCCGCCGTGACTTCACCGCCGACGTCGCGACCGACCCCGTCACAGCCGGGCTCACGTGGTTCCGCGCGCTGCTGGAGCACGAGCGCGGCGCGTACTGGACATTCCTCGTGGTCACACCCGGGCACGTCGCGGTCGGCGCGAGCCCCGAAGCACACGTGAGCGCGCAAGATGGCGTCGTCACGATGAACCCCATCTCGGGCACCTTCCGCCACCCCGCCGGAGGTGCGACGGCAGAGACGCTCACCGAATTCCTCTCTTCAACGAAGGAGACCGAGGAACTGTTCATGGTGGTCGACGAAGAGCTCAAGATGATGTCGGCGGTCTGCTCAGACGGCGGCAGGATCACCGGGCCGCATCTGAAAGAGATGTCGCGGCTCACACACACCGAGTACATGCTGCGCGGACACAGCACGATGGACCCGCGTGACATCCTGCGCGAGACGATGTTCGCGCCGACCGTCACCGGCTCCCCCATGCAGAACGCGTGCACCGTCATCACCCGCCATGAGGGCTCCCCGCGCGGCTACTACTCGGGCGTCGCTGCCCTGTTCACGCCGCGCCCCGACGGCACGCACGACCTCGACGCACCCATCCTCATCCGCACCGCCTACCTGCAGGACGGCACGCTCCGGGTGCCGGTCGGCGCCACGCTCGTGCGGCACTCCGACCCGTACGGCGAGGTCAGCGAGACCCACGGCAAGGCGGCCGGCGTGCTGGGTGCGATCGGCGCCGTCGAGCGCGATGTGATCCCGACCACCGCGGACGACGAGGACGCTCCGGCGGCCGAGCCGCGACGCCTCGCCGACGACCCGCAGGTCGCCGAGCTGCTCGCCTCGCGCAACGCCCGCCTCGCACCGTTCTGGCTCGAAGAGCAGGGTGGCTCGGCCGGCCGGTTCGCGGGCAGGTCTGCGCTCGTCGTCGACGCCGAGGACCGGTTCACGACGATGCTCGCCCACCAGTTGCGCCACCTGGGCTTCGACGTCACGATCGCCCATTGGAGCGAAGCCGCTGACGTCACGGGGCCCGACCTCGTCGTCGCCGGCCCCGGCCCCGGCGACCCGCGCGATGGCTCGAACCCGCGCATCGCGCGCATGCGCGAGGTCGTCGGCACGCGACTGGATGCCGGCACACCCCTGCTCGCGGTGTGCCTGAGCCATCAGATGCTCGCCGACCGCCTCGGCATCGCGCTCGAACCGCTCGCCGCGCCGCACCAGGGGCTGCAGAAGCAGGTCGACGTGTTCGGGGAGCCGGCATCCATCGGCTTCTACAACACGTTCACGGCGCGCGTCGCCCCGGGCACGACGACGGTCGACGGCACCGAGGTCGCAGCCGACGCCGCCTCAGGCGACGTCTACGCCCTGCGTGGTGACGGGTACGCGTCGATCCAGGGCCACCTGGAGTCGATCCTTTCGCGCGACGGACTCACGACACTCGAGCGGCTCATCGCGCACGCGCTGGCCTGAGCGCGTTTCGTCTCGATCGCTGCGCTCGCTCGCTCAACGGCCGTGAGCGTCAACCGAACAGTGCGACGGGGTTGAAGACGTCGGCGAGGATCAGGATGCCGCCCATCACGACGAGGGCGATGACGACGACGAAGGTACCCGGCACGAGCTTCGTGGCATCCACCGGCTTCGGCGGCGGGCGACGGAACAGCTTCGCCCAGGCACGCTTGATGCCGTCCCACAGCGCGACGACGACATGGCCGCCGTCCAACGGCAGCAGCGGGATGAGGTTGAAGACGAACAGCGCGATGTTGAGCGACCCGAGCAAACCCAGGATCGCCGAGACCCGGTTGAGGATGGGCGCGTCGATCGCGGCGACCTCACCCGCGATGCGTCCGGCACCAACGACCGACAGCGGTCCGTTGGGGTCGCGGTCCTGACCGGTGAAGAGGTCGACGGCGGTCTCGTAGACGCGAACCGGCAGCTGCACCATGATGCCTGCCACCCGCTCGGTCTGCTCCCACGCGGCGACCGGCCCTTCCCAGATCGGCTGCGGCTCATACGCGCTCACGGCCGTCATCCCGACGAAGCCGACCTCGGCGGTCGTGACGGTGCCGTCCTCCGCAGCGACCTCGCGTTCGGCAAGGGTCGGCGTCACCTGCAGCGGCACCGACTCGCCGTCGCGTTCGACGACGATCTCGAGACTGCGGCCCGGCGCGTCCTGGATGATCGCCGACGCCTCGGCGAACGTGGAGACCTCGATGCCGTCGACCGACACGAGCACGTCGCCGGGCAGGATGCCGCCGGCCTTGGCCGGCGATGCCGGGTCGTCGGCCGTGCACTCGGTGCGATCGGCGCCGGCGGACAGCACGCACTCGCTGACCGATGCGATCGTCGTGGTGGCCGTCTGCACGCCGATCCCGCTCAGCATGATCGTGAACAGCACGATCGCCAGCACCAGGTTCATGAGCGGGCCGCCGAGCATGACGATCACCCGCTGCCAGACCGGCAACTCGTAGAAGGCACGCTTGGTGTCGCTGGCGACGAGGGTCTCGTCGTTCGCGTCACGCGCGTCCTGCACCATCGTGGCGAAGAAGCCGCCGCCGGCGCGGCCCTCTCCGTCGGCGCGCTTCGGCGACGGCGGGTACATGCCCGACATCGAGATGTAGCCGCCGAGCGGCAGCGCTTTGAACCCGTATTCGGTCTCGCCGAACTTCCTCGACCACAGCGTCGGGCCGAACCCGATCATGTACTGGCCGACCCGCACGCCGAACGCCTTGGCCGGGGCGAGGTGGCCGATCTCGTGCAACGCGATCGAGACGGCGAGTCCCACGACGAGGACGACGACGCCGATGATGAAAGCGAGCACGGTCACAAGGGGCCACGCTAGCGGCTGCGCCTTTGAGTTCGCTCAGCTTCGGCGGCGATTAGGCTCGTGGGCGTGGATCGGATGACGCAGCGTCAGACGCGCGCACTGCGCGGCGTCGCGGCGACCGTCGTGGCCACTCTGCTCGCGGCCACCGCCCACACCCTCTCCGGCGGCCACGTGCCGCCGCCGTGGCTCGTCGTGACCGTCATCGCCCTCGCGAGCCCTGTCGCCGTTTGGCTCGTCGGCCGCCGACCCTCCACGCTCGGAACCGGTGCCGCAGTCGCCCTCGCCCAGGCCGTGCTGCACACGGCGTTCGCCGTCGTGGGCGACGCATCACCGGTGCTCGCCACCACGGCTCTGCACGCGCACGGCTCGACGACGATTCCGGCCGCTGCAGCCCATGCCGCAGTCGTTCCGGACGGAGGCATGGTCTTCGGACACGTCGTCGCCGCGCTCATCACCGCCGCCACCGTCGTGTACGGCGAGCGCATCGCGGCGGCGATCGCCCGGGGACTGCGACGCCTCGTCACAGCACCCGTCATCCCGGCGCCGCACATCACGCCTCGTCCTGGTTCCGCGCCCGAGCCGCTTCTGCGCACGGCCGCACGGGTCCACCTGTCCGCACTCTCTCGTCGGGGCCCGCCCGCTCACGCCTGCTGAGCGATACCCACCCCTTTCGGGCGCGTTCACCGCGCCCACCCCGACAGAGAGCACACGCATGACCACCACCACCCGCACACGCTCGCGCGCCCGCCTCATCGCCGGCTCCGTCGCCGGACTCGCCCTCGCCGCCGCCGCTCCACTGGCAGCGTCCGCCCACGTGCACGTCGCCCCGGGCGACGCCCCGGCCGGCGCCACGACCCGGCTCGACTTCTCGTTCAGTCACGGCTGTGACGGCGCCGCGACCACCGCGATCATCGTCGACGTCCCCGAAATCGTCGACGGCCTGACCCCCGTCCTCGACGGCGCGTGGACGATCTCGCGTGAGCTGGGTGACGACGGCATCCCGACCCGCGTCGTCTACACCGCCGCGACGCCCGTCGAGGACGGTGTGGCCGCTTCGGTCGCAATGGATGTCATCTTCCCGCAGTCAGCAGCCGACACCGGCGTGCCGTTCCCCGTTACGCAGCAGTGCGGCGATGCCCAGACGGCTTGGGTCGAGGTCGCCGAAGACGGGCAGGATGCCGACGACCTCGAGGCGCCGGCACCCGTGGTCGCCGTCGGCGCGGTCGCCGAAGACACCGAAGGACACGGCCACGACTCCGGCGATGCGGAAGCGACGCCGGAGACGCACCAAGCAGACACAGTGACGACGACGGACGACCCCGTCGCCCGCTGGCTCGCCGGTGGAGCGCTCGTCGCTGCACTTGCGGCGCTCGTCGTCGCATTGCTGCGCCGACGCGCCTGATCGATCGCGGCCGGGAGGCGGCGGCGTCCTCCCGGCCGCGACGGCAGGAGGTGAGAGGATGGATGGGCCATGCCCACTGATTCCCCGCACCTGCCGCCCGTGCTCCGTCCCGAGCACCCGCCGCAGCGATCGCTCGCCGAACTCGTCGACCGTTTCGCCCTGCACGTCGACGGCGACGTGACCGATGTGACCCTCACCGGCATCACGCTGGCGACCGCCGATCTGCGTCCGGGCGAGGCGTTCGTCGCGATCCGCGGCGTCAACCGTCACGGCGCCGAACTGGCTGCGACCGCCGCCGAGAAGGGCGCTGTCGCGATCATCACCGACGCAGCCGGCGCCACCCTCGCCGCCGGCTGCGGTGTGCCCGTGGTCGTCGTCGACGACCCGCGGGCACGACTCGGCGCGCTGTCGGCGTGGGTGTACCGCACCGATGTCGATCTGCCGCTGCTGCTGGGCACGACGGGCACCAACGGCAAGACGAGTGTGTCGCACCTGCTCTCCGGCATCCTCGACCAATTGGGCGTGGTCTCGGGACTGTCATCCACCGCCGAGCGCCACATCGCCGGCGAGGTCATCGTCTCCCGGCTCACGACGCCCGAGGCGTCCGAGTTCCACGCGCTCCTCGCGCTCATGCGCGAGCGCGGTGTCGAGGCCGTCGCCGTCGAGGTGAGTGCGCAGGCGCTCTCGCGTCACCGGGTCGACGGCATCGTGTTCGACGTCGCCGGTTTCACGAACCTCAGCCACGACCACCTGGACGACTACGCCGACATGGCGGAGTACTTCGAGGCGAAGATGCCGCTGTTCCGGCCCGACCGGTCGCGTCGCGCTGTGATCTGCCTCGACTCCGCCGCGGGTGTCGACGTGGCGGCGCGGTCCGAAGTGCCGGCGATCACGATCATCACGCCGGCGATCGCCGACCACCCCGAGACTCCCGCAGACTGGACCGTCGACATCGTCGACGAACGGCAGGACGGCACCGAGTTCACCCTGCGTCACACTGACGGGCGCTCGCTCACCACGACCGTCCCCGTCATCGGCCGGCACATGGCGGCGAACTCGGGCCTCGCGATCCTCATGCTGCTCGAGGGCGGCTACAGCTGGGAGCGCCTCGTCGAAGCCCTCGACGGTGGACGCATCGACGCGCACCTGCCGGGACGCACGCAACGCGTCTCGGGCGACGACGGCCCCGCCGTGTACGTCGACTTCGGGCACTCCCCCGACGCGTTCGAGAAGACCCTCGCTGCCGTGCGTCGCGTGACGCCGGGCCGCGTGCTGATGCTGTTCGGTGCCGACGGCGACCGCGATGCCACGAAGCGGCACGACATGGGGCGCACGGCTGTGGAGGGCAGCGACATCCTCATCGTCACCGATCACCACCCGCGCCACGAGAACCCCGACACGATCCGCGCGACCCTGCTCGAAGGTGCACGGCGCGCCCGACCGGATGCCGAGATCCACGAGTATTCGCCCCCGGAGCGCGCGATCATCGAGGCCGTCAAGCTCGTCGGTGAGGGAGACGCGATCCTGTGGGCCGGTCCCGGCCACCAGGACTACCGCGACATCCGCGGCGTCCGCACGCCGTACTCGGCCCGCGAACTCTCCCGTCGCGCTCTTCGCGACGCAGGTTGGTCAGTGCCGGAGCCGTCGTGGCCGGTGCCGTACCCCGACGACATCACGCCGTCGTCGGACCCCGAACGCCCCGCCTGACGACGCGTTTCGTCTCGCTGCGCTCGCTCAACGACCGGGCTGCGCTCGTCAACGCCGGGCGATCCGCTGGTCGGCGGTGCGCCGCGCCCACGCTTCGGCGTCGGACAGCGCCGCGCGGGTGAGTGACGCCGGCGCGTCGTGCGCGTCGACGACGGCGGCGACCGTGTCGAGGATGCCGAGGAAGCCGAGCCGTCCCTCGTGGAACGCGTCGACGGCCTGTTCGTTGGCCGCGTTGAAGACGGCGGGGTAGGTGCGCCCGGCCGAACCCACCTGCTTGGCCAGCGCGACCGCGGGGAACGCCTCGTCATCGAGTGGCTCGAACGTCCACGACGTCGCCGCCGTCCAGTCCAGCGGCACCCCGACGCCGGGGACGCGGTGCGGCCAGTCCAGGCCGAGCGAGATGGGCAGTCGCATGTCGGGCGGTGAGGCCTGCGCGAGCGTCGACCCGTCGGAGAATTCGACCATCGAGTGCACGATCGACTGCGGGTGGACGACGACGTCGATCTCGCTGTACGGCACGTCGAACAGCAGGTGCGCCTCGATGACCTCGAGTCCCTTGTTGACGAGGGTCGCCGAGTTGGTGGTGACGACGCGGCCCATGTCCCACGTGGGGTGGGCGAGCGCCTCGGCCGGGGTGACCGCGGCGAGTTCGTCTCGTCGGCGACCGCGGAACGGCCCGCCCGAGGCCGTCAGCACGAGGCGTCGCACCTCGTCACGGGTTCCCGAGCGCAACGCCTGCGCAAGTGCGGAATGCTCGGAGTCGACGGGCACGATCTGCCCGGGCGCGGCGAGCGCCGTCACGAGGTCACCGCCGACGATCAGCGACTCCTTGTTGGCGAGCGCGAGTGTGCGCCCGGACTCGAGTGCCGCGAGGGTGGGGCCGAGTCCGACTGAACCGGTGATGCCGTTGAGCACCACGTCGGCGTCGACGTCGCGCACCAGCTGCTCGGCCTCGTCGGCGCCGAGCGCGGTGTGCTCGACGCCGAACTCGGCTGCCTGCGCGGCCATGGCGTCGGCGTTGCTGCCGGCCGAGAGTCCCACGACCTCGAAGCGGTCGCGTCGGTCACGAATGACATCCAGCGCCTGCGTCCCGATCGAACCGGTGGAGCCGAGGATCAGGACGCGACGCATGAGGCCAGCCTAGCGACGCGAAGCCACAGGCCGGTCCGCGACGGCTGTCACTGGGCCTGTGCCGTCACTGGGTCTGTGTCGCCGTCTGCGCGCCGAGGATGTCGATCACGAAGACGAGCGTCTCGCCCACGAGGTCGTCGGCGTTGATCTCACCCTCGCCGTAGCCCGCAGCCGGTGGGATGACGACGATCACCTGCGAGCCGACGGGCTGCCCGACGATCGCCTGCTGGAAGCCTTCGATGAACTGCATCGGGCCGATGTATGGGCTGCCGCTCTCCCACGTGTCGCCGCCTTCGAAGACCTCGCCGGTCGACCAGCGAGCACCACGGAACTGGATGAGGAGGTTGTCGCCCTCCTGCACCTCGTAGCCGTCGCCCTTCGTCAACACCGCGATCTCGGTCTCGGTCGGCGCGTCGGTCTCGGGCACCGTGATCGTCGGCGTGCCGTCTTCGGCCAGCTCGACCGTCGGCATGCCCTCGACGGGCTCCTGCTCCTCACCCCAGGCAGCAGTCGGCACGACCGACAGCAGGTCGAGGACGTAGACCTCGGATGCGACGGTCTCGTCGGCCGGGAATGCGGCGACCACGCGGCTGCCGACCGTGCTGCACCCGAAGACCTGGCTGAACACGGTTCCCTCGGTGATCTGCGTCGGCAGGATCTGGCCGGGCTCGTAGCCCATCGACGTGAGCTCCTCGCCTGACTCGGCGTCGTACGCCGTCAGGGTGTACGCGATGAAGTCGCCGACCGCGATCTGGTCGCCGTCGCCCGCTTCGAGCGTCGTGACCTGCAGTTCGGACACCTCCAACGGCGCCTCGAACGTCGCCGTCGCCGCCTCGCCGACGGCACCTTCGACGGTGACCGACTCGGACGCCTCGCCCGATGCGGCCTGACCCGCGCACAGCGCACTGGAGGTCTCCTCGGCCGGGGCTTCGGTCGTTCCCGAGCAGCCCGCCAGGAGCAGGGCCGACACGGCGGCGACGGACAGGACGGTCAGGCGACGAAGACGCACAGAGATACCTCGCAAAGATGGGGGTGGTGTCGTCCCATCCTGCCGTAGGTTCCTTCAGATTGCGCTGTGAAGGGCCCATGCGCGGCGACGCATGGGTTCGGGGGTACCCTCGTCAGAGTGACCGAGCAGCCGACGCCCGCCCCCGAGGAGCAGTCGACACCCGAGGCAGACATCTCCGGCGTCGGTGCCACGTACTTCATCAGCCGCGGCGTGCTCGTCCCCCTCGCCCGCCTGTTCTACCGCCCGCGCATCGAAGGTCGCCGGAACATCCCCCGCAAGGGACCGGTGATCCTCGCCAGCAACCACCTGTCGTTCATCGACTCGTTCGCGATCCCGATGTTCGCCCCACGCCCGGTCTACTTCCTCGCGAAGTCGTCGTACTTCGACGGCAAGGGGATGCGCGGCTGGATCAGCAGGCAGTTCTTCACGGCGATCGGCGCGACGCCGGTGGAGCGAGGAGCCGGACAGGCGGCGCTGGACGCGCTGGATCAGCAGCGGCGGATCCTGGCATCCGGGCGTGCGATCGCGCTCTACCCTGAGGGCACCCGCTCGCTCGACGGTCGCCTCTACAAGGGCCGCACGGGGGTCGCGTTCCTCGCGCTCGAGACCGGTGCCAAGGTGGTGCCGGTCGGCCTCAGCGGCACGAACGAGATCATGCCGGTGGGTGCGAAATGGCCGCGCATGTCGCCCCGCGTGACGATCCGCTACGGCGAGCCGCTCGACCTGTCCCACCACGGTCCCGCCTCGTCAGGACGCGCACGGCGCGGCGCGACCGACGAGATCATGGCGGCGATCCACGCCCTGTCGGGCCAGGAGCTCGCGAACACGTACAACGAGGTTCCCGCGCAGAATCCGGTGGACCGGCTCCGGCAGGTCCTCCCCCACGAGCGACGCTGAACGCGCCCCTCAGCCGACGAGGACTTCGGCTTCGTGGCGCACCGGGAAGTTCACCGAGTTCGCGATGAAGCACCACGCGTTCGCCTGCGCGTGTGCGGCGACGGCGGCGTCGATCATCGACGGGTCGGCGACGGTGACACGCGGACGCAGGACCACTTCACGGAAGGCGCCACCACCCCGACCGTCGAGGATCATCGTGCCGGTCGCCTCGTCGCGGTACGAGGTGACGACGACGCCCGCCTCGACGCACGCGTGCAGATACGACAGCAGGTGGCACTCCGACAGGGCCGCCATGAGCAGGTCCTCGGGATTCCACTTCTCGCGGTCGCCCCGGAATGGTCGATCGGCCGATGCCTCGAGCTGCGGTTTGCCGTCTACCGCGATCGTGACCGACCGATCGTAGTCGCGATAGCCGCTCGTACCGGTGCCCCGGTTGCCGGTCCACACACTCTGTACGGCGTAGCGGTGTTCCCCGATCATGCGCACAGTCTCGCACGGGTTCACGACACCGGCCTCCCCGGTAGGCTGGCCGGGTGGCGCAGACCTTCTCCGTACCCGACGCAGTCGAACTCGCCGTCGTCGAACGCAGCGGCTTCGTCGAGTCCCGTCACAGCGGCAGCGCGATCGTGCTGGATGCCGACGGCGTCGTACAGCGCACCCTCGGCGACGTCGAGGCCCCGATCCTGCCTCGCTCCAGCCTGAAGCCCCTGCAGGCCTTGGGCTGTCTGACGGCCGGCGCCGAGCTGGACGGCGAGCGCCTCGGGCTCGCGACGGCGAGCCACTCCGGCACCGATCGCCATGTCTCGGTGGTCCGCAGCATCCTCGACCTCGCCGATCTCGACGAGTCCGCGCTGGGCTGCCCCGCAGCGTGGCCCGGCGACACGGCGACGCGCGACGAGATGGTACGCGAGCTCGGTCAGCCACAGGCAATCCGCATGAATTGCTCCGGCAAGCATGCGGCGATGCTGCTGGCATGCCGCGCGAACGGCTGGGACACCGCGACCTACCTCGACGTGACCCACCCGCTGCAGGCGCACATCCGTGAGGTGATCGAGCGGCTCACCGGCACCAAGACGACCACCGTCGCGATCGACGGCTGCGGCGCGCCCGTGTACACGATGAGCCTGTCCTCCCTCGCCCGAGCCGTGCACCGCATCGGCACGTCGTCGGAGCGCTCCCCGTTCGCGCTCCACCGCGCCGCGGGGACCCTCGTGCGCACGGTGCGGGAGCACCCGTGGACGATCGACGGCCCCGATCGCCCCGACACCGTCGCGATCGAGTCGCTCGGCGTGTTCGCGAAGGGCGGCGCCGAGGGCGTCATGGTGATGGTCGCACCCGACGGCACGACGGTCGCTTTGAAGACCCTCGACGGCAGTGGCCGCGTTGCCACGGCGGTCGCACTCACCCTGCTCGTGCGAGCCGGCGCCCTCCGGGCGGCCGACGTCGCACAGATGCTTCCCCGACTTCCGCTGTCGATCTCCGGCGGCGGGCAGGATGTCGGCGCGATCCGGCCGACGGTGTAGCCGCCCCACAAGGGCCAGAAAGGACCATCAATGAAGATCGGCGTTCCTACAGAGGTCAAGAACAACGAGTACCGGGTCGCCCTGACACCGGCCGGTGTGCACGACCTCGTCGTTGCCGGGCATGAGGTGCTCGTGCAGTCCGGGGCGGGCACAGGCTCGTCGATGACGGATGCCGAGTACTCGGCGGCCGGTGCCGAACTCATCGACGGCGCGGACGACGTGTGGGCCCGGGCGGAACTGCTCCTCAAGGTCAAAGAGCCCATCGAGAGCGAGTACCGACACTTCCGCGACGACCTGGTGCTGTTCACCTACCTGCACTTGGCCGCCGATCGACCCCTGACGGAGCGCCTGGTCGCCGATGGCGTGACGGCGATCGCCTACGAGACCGTGCAGGGCGTGGGCGGCGGGCTGCCGCTGCTGGCGCCCATGAGCGAGGTCGCCGGGCGCCTGGCGCCGATGGTCGGCGCGAGCACCCTGATGCGCTCTGCCGGTGGACTCGGACTGTTGATGTCGGGCGTTCCGGGGACGCGACCGGCGACGGTGACTGTCATCGGCGGCGGTGTCGCCGGGTCGAACGCGGCCGTCATCGCGGTCGGCATGGGTGCCGATGTGACCGTCTTCGACACGAACGTCGCCCGGTTGCGGTACCTCGACGACCACTTCCAGGGGCGCGTGAAGACGGCGGCATCCAACCCGCTCGATCTCGATCGCGCCGTGATCGCCAGCGACCTCGTCATCGGTTCGGTGCTCATCCCCGGAGCGAAGGCGCCGAAGCTCGTGACGAACGAGACGGTCAGCCGCATGCGTCCGGGGTCGGTGCTCGTCGACATCGCCGTCGATCAGGGCGGCTGCTTCGAGGACACCCGCCCCACGACCCACGCCGACCCGACGTTCACAGTGCACGAGAGCGTCTTCTACTGCGTCGCGAACATGCCGGGCGCCGTCCCGAACACCTCGACGTCGGCGCTCACGAACGCAACGCTGCCATACGTGCGTGCGATCGCCGGGCGCGGGTGGCGTGAGGCGCTGCGGGCGGATGCCGGACTCGCGGGCGGTCTGAACACGACAGCAGGCGTCGTCGCCAACGCGGGCGTCGCGTCGGCACACGGGCTCGCGGCCGTCTCGACGGCCGACGCGCTCGCCTGACAGGCCGCGGTGCCGGTGCATCACCCGTCGATCCGGATGCGACGCGCCGGCTCATCGGGTTCGGCCAGCCATGCCCGTCCCGCACCGGGCATGGCATAGGGAGGCAGCTCGCGCCGTCCGGTGACGGTGCGGTATTCGCCGGCGCATGCGGTGTCGATGATGAGCGACGCCTCAGCCCGCGCTCGGGTCAGCAGCGGCCATTGCGCGAGCCACATCTCCGGCGTGCCCCACACCGCAGGGGCCTCCGCCGCCGCGGGGTCGTCGACAGCCACACACCCGTGCTGCGCAGCCAGTGCGCGCCCACGCGGCCCCGGCGGCAGGACGAATGCACGCGGGCCGTCCGGGCGTGCTGACGCCGTCGGGGCGTCAGCGGACCGATGCGGCGTCGGCGTGCCCTCGTCCGTCCATGCGAACTGCACGAGTCGGCGTCCGAGGCGGACGCGACCCGGCGTCACGCCGTCGAGGTGGTCAGCGCCCTCGCCACCGGCGGCGACATGGTCGGCGCGGCTCGCGAGTGCCAAGAGCGCGCGGTGCGGCAGCAGGTCTGCGATACGCCCGACACCGCCCGTCACGCGCTGCACGGCGATCACCATACGGATCCCCCGTCCGTGGGCTTCGCGAACACGGGCTTCGAGTTCGCTCAGTGCGGCGGCTCGGTGCTCCTCCGGCCACCGCGACAGGAGGACGTCGAGATCGTCGATGAGCACCACTGTGCCGCGCGCGAGCACGGCGATACCTTCCAGGGCGTCCCAGCCGGCCTCACCGTCGGTGGGGACGACGTGGGCGCGCGTCGCCTGCGCGGCGATCGTGCGAAGCGCTGCGGAGCGCCCTGTGCCCGCCGCTCCGACGATCAGGAGCCCGGTGGCAGGGAGTGTCACCAGCGGCTGCGCCTGGCGATCCGGTTCGTCGGCGACACCGAGCACGATCTCCTCGGCGTCTCCGGGCGCCACCCGTGCCCGCAGATCGGCGAGCGGGATCATCGCCGGCAGCGCGGGCAGCCACGGCGCCCGCGCGCGCGGTGCGGTGCAGCCGGCAGCGACACCGGCGACCGTGGCCGTGGCAGTGGTCGCGATGCGCACCCGCACGGGTGCGTCGTCGGCCGGTCGTCGCACCAGCGCAACGCCGCGCGCCTCACGAGTGCCGGGCAGTTCGGCAGCGGCCGCCGTGCCGAGCACGGCACGGGAGTCCCCCGCGTCGGCGACCCGCAACGCGATCCGGAGCGGCGCATTGGCCAGCAGTGCATCCCGGAACACGCCTGCGGCGCGTTGCGAGGCCAGCACGAGATGCATACCGAGCGCCCGCCCACGCGCCGCGACGTCGGCGAAGATCTCGTGCAACGAGGGGTGCGCGGCGACGAGCGCAGCGTATTCGTCGACGACGATCACGAGCCGACCGAGCGCTCCCTCGGCCTCTGCGACATCGCGGGCCCCTGCATCCCCGAGCACACGCTCGCGGAGCCTGATCTCAGCGCGCAGACTCTCGACGGCCCTGAGCGCGGCCGCTTCGTCCAGGTCGGTCAACACTCCGGTGACGTGCGGCAGTGCCGTCAGGTGGTCGAACGTGCGACCGCCCTTGAAGTCGACGAGCAGAAAGGACACCTCATCGGGCGAGCGCCTCCGCGCAAGGGAGACGACCCAAGTGGTGAGCAATTCGCTCTTGCCCGACCCGGTCGTGCCGATGACGATCGCGTGCGGTCCGTCTTCGACGAGGTCGACGGCAACCGGCGACCCGTCAGTCGCGCCGATCACGGCCCCGAGCGCGCCCGGTGCCGGCGCCGCCTGCAGTTCGTCGATCGTGACCGAGCGATCCTCACCCTGGCGCAACGACGCCTTCGCGCGGACGGCGAGGACCTGCGAGATGCGGTGCGCCTGCGCGACGGAGAGCGCCTCGACATCGACTTCGAGCGTGCTTCCCGCGTGATCCAGCCGTGCGCGTCCGGCATCGCCGAGGGTCAGTACGGCGCCGCAGCGGGGCGGCGGCGGTTCGCCCGCCTCGACCTGCACGACGACGATGTCGGCGTGTTCGGCGGGGGCTGAGCCTGCGCCGACGACCTGCACGAGCGCACCGTCGGCGCGAGCCGCATGCGGCGCCGCGACGAGCCATTCGGGCACGGCGGCGAGTCGGACGGCGCCGGGCGGGTGCGAGAGGCACAACTGCAGCACGAGGGCCCGGACGACCGCCGCCGTCGCGACCGCGGGGCCGACGACTGCGACCCCGACCGTGGGGTCGATCGTCACAGGAGCGGCCTCGAGCACACGGGCGCGCCGGCGGAGCCCACCGGCGGCATCCGCGTCGTCACCGCCGGTCACGCGGACCGCGCTCGGACCGGCGCCGGCGCCCACGACGAGCGTGCCTGAGCGGCCTGGCACGCTTCGCCAGATCTCGCTCGGATCGTGCAGGTACCCGGCGACGCCCGGCGTCCTCCCCCACGCACGAGTCCGCTCGACGTCGTGCCTGCGATCGAGTTCGGCACAGGCCTCCTCGAGTGCCTGACGCTGCTCGACCGCGGCGCGACGACGTTGTCGTCGAACACCGCGTTTGCCGTCGAGCATCGATGCGATGGCGAGCAGCGGGCCGAGCAGCGCGAACCAGAGCGCGAACGGTGACCCGGTGATCAGCCACAGAACGACGGCGCCGATCACCGGCGCGATCGCGGCGAGCACGGGCAGCGGGGGCCGCTGCGGCTCGGGCGGCGGGTCCGGAAGACGGATCGGTTCGTCGGCGTCGAGAGCGTACATCCACCCAGCAAACCGGCCCGCGGGCGGTGTGACGCGCCGCGCGGCATGTTCTGCGGAGAACCGTGCTCAGTCGGCGGCTGTGGAGGAGGCGGTGAGGTGCGCGTTGATGACGATGATCGTCACGTTGTCGCGCCCACCGTTCTCGAGCGCGGCCTCGAGCATGGCATCGACCGCCTCGGCGGGGTCTTCATGCTGCAGCAGGAAGTGCAGGATGCCGTAGTCGGTGAGCTCCTTCGTCAGCCCGTCGCTGCAGACCACGAATCGGTCGCCATCGACGATCTCGAGCCGGACGTAGTCGGGCACGACCCCGTCACTCGGCCCCACGGCGCGGGTGATGACATTGCCGTACGGGTGGTTCTCTGCCTCTTCGGGGCTGAGCCGTCCCGCAGCGATGAGCTCTTGCACGACCGAGTGATCGGTCGTCACCTGGGCGAGCGCCTCGTCGCGGAACAGGTAGACCCGCGAGTCGCCGATGTTGAGGGTGACCCACGTCGGCTCGTCACCGTTGTCGTCCAGGTAGACGCCCGTCACCGTCGTGCCGGTGCCGTCGTCGGTGGACTCGGGGTGGCTCGCGATGTCGTCGACGGCGCGCGCGAGCGCCTTCTCGATGGTCTTGGGCGTGATCGTGCCCTCGTCGACGACTGCGCGCAGGCGGGTGACCGCGCTGGTGCTCGCGATCTCGCCGCCGACGTGTCCGCCCATCCCGTCCGCGACGACGAACAGGGGAAACTCTGCCAGCACGGCGTCTTGATTGATGTCACGACGACGACCCCGGTGGGTCACCTCGGACCACTGCAGCTCGAGCGTTCCGTCCCCCAGAGGGACGGTCCGCGAGCGGGTGGCCGATTCGGGCACGCGATCACCCTCCTCGTTGTCGTCGGCGCGGCGCTCCCCCACTCTACCGTCGCAAGCGAGCGGGGACGGGAAGCACGAACCCCCGTCGGCGCAGAGCGGGGACGGGGGTTCGACGCGGGGACTCAGGCCTTGGGGGCCTCGGGGTCGGCCGGCGGCTCAGCGGCCGGCGGAGTGGATGCCGGCGGTGCGGGCGGTGCCGGGTTTGCAGGCGGCGCCGGCGGCGTCGTGCTCGCGGGCTCGGCCGGGGCAGCGGGCGCTGCCGGGGGCTGGTAGGCGGCGGGCGGCTGGTAGCCGGCCGGCGGAGCGGCACCCGTCGAGCCCTGCGAGGGAACGCCGTCCCAGACGGTGCTGTCGGCGAGGAAGCCGTTGCCCGCCCACGGAGCGGCCGGGACGGCGGTGTTCCAGGTCGACTTGTCGAAGGCGTTGATGCCGAGCCAGACGGGCGACAGGAAGATCCAGAGGATGACCCACGGGGTCTCCTTCTGCAGCTTGAGACCCACGCGCCACGCGGCCATGGCCATCACGACGGCCGGCAGCAGGACGATGATCTGGCCGAGCACCGGCACGGCGCCGAGCACGACTGCCGCGCCCCACGCGATGAGAGCGACCCACGGGCTCAGGTCACCGAGCTTGGTGAAGATCATGAAGTTGTAGATCGGCACCCACGCGCGCCACTTGCCCTGGACGCCCGCCTTTTCGAACACCTTCATGAGGAAGAAGGCGACGACGACGTAGACGAGGATGCCGACGAAGAAGAAGAAGAAAGCCAAGCCTGCGAGCATCGCGACTGCGGCGCTGTCATCTGTATAGCCCACGAGGACCTCCAGGATCGATCGATTGCGGGTCCCCCCCGCACAGGGCTCTGGCGGCCCCGCGACCCTCAGCCTAGCGAGAACGGCCCGCTGCGCGAGGAAATCCTGCGACTCGGGCGCGCCGCGCACTGCGGCCGGTACGGGCGGGGCGCTAGCCTGACGGTACGCGCCGCCCCCTCAGCACCGACGCGTCACGAAGGGATCGACATGAGCACCGACGACGGCCGCACCCCACCCCCGCCGCCCTCACAGCCCGCAGCGGAAGCTGCCGCGGCCGCCCCGATGACGGATCCCGACAACACCGGTGTGCCGACGTCGACCGGCGGCGACCTGGGTGATGCGAGCGTCGGATTCATCCGAGCGCTGTTCGACATCTCGTTCCGCACGTTCATCACCCGCCGACTCGCGTCGGCGTTCTACGTCGTCGGATTGATCGCAATCGGCATCGCCTTCATCGTCTACTTCGTCGGAGGCCTCATCTCGGGCATCTCGGGTCTGTGGTGGAACGTCGGCGCCGGCCTGTCGCTCATCGTCACGACGCTCATCGTCGTGCCGATCGCAGCGTTCCTCGCGGTCGTCGTGCTGCGGTTCGCGATCGAGGGCGTGGTCGCCTTGATCGCGATCGCCGAGAACACCGAACGAACCGCCGAGAACACCCGTCGGGACTGATCGGTTCAGACGACCAGATCGAGTTCGCCCGGCGCCCCCGGGCGGACCGTCAGACCGGCATCCGTCGCCCACTTCACGAAGCCGGCGGCCGATGCGATCCGTGGCCTCGCGTGGGCGAGCGTTCGGACCAGATCTCCCTTCGCGTGCTTGTTGAAGTGGTTGAGGGCTCGTGCCGTCCCGTCGGCACCCTCCGTGACCACACGGAGGTAGGCCGTCGGCACCCCGGCGGGGACAGGACCGAGGGCGGCGTACGCCTCGGAGCGCAGGTCGAGCACGAACCGCGGTGCCGCCGCCGCGAGCGCCTCGGTCACCGCGCCCGCCCAATGACGACGCAGTGGCGCGAGCCCCGGCAGTGAGACTCCTGCCGCGAGGCGATACGGCGGGATCCGGTCGAGGGCCGCGACCGGCCCGAACGGCGCGGAGTGGATCAGCACGTGCGCGCCGAGCCAACGCCGGGCGGTGCCGTCGAGCGTTGCCGCGTCGAGCGCGTCGAACAGGACGCCGGTGTACCGGTCGACGGCCGGCATGCCCGGCGCGGTACGCAGCGCCGCATTGTCGGCGATCTCGCCGCGCTGGCGCTCGGAGAGCTTGAGCACCCGGGCGGCTGCGTCTTCGTCGGCTGCCAGCGCGACAAGCGCATCGATGACGGCGGTCCGTGGCGCAGCCAACGTCGGAAGAGCGAGTGCGTCCAGGCGCAGGGGCGCGCCGGTGCCGCCGGGACGCTTCGTCTCGGACGGGGGCAGCAGAATCAGCATCCGGGTGTCATCTCTCCCAAACGCAACCTCCCGCCCGAGACACCGTGGCGTCTGGGGCGGGAGGTTGCGTGACGATGGATCGTCGGGTCGTTCAGGACTGCAGCGCGGCGTGGCCGGCGACGATGGTGAGCTCGTCGCCCTCCATCGAGAGGAAGCCGTCGTTCGCCGTCGCGATCACCTTGGAGCCGTCGGTCTGCGTGATGCGGACCTGACCCTCGGCGAGAATCGCGAGAACGGGCTCGTGACCGGTCATGAAACCGATCTCGCCCTCGACGGTCTTGGCGACGACGAGGCTCGCCTCACCGCTCCAGACCTCCTCCTCGGCGGAGACGAGGGTGACCGTCAGAGCCATCTCAGCTGTTCTCCTTCTGGATCTGCGCCCACTTCTCTTCGACGTCGGAGATGCCACCGACGTTGAAGAACGCCTGCTCGGCGACGTGGTCGAAGTCACCCTTGACGATGGCGTCGAACGACTCGATGGTCTCCTTGATCGGAACCGTGGAGCCCTCGACACCGGTGAACTTCTTCGCCATGTAGGTGTTCTGCGAGAGGAACTGCTGGATGCGGCGCGCGCGCGAGACGACGATCTTGTCCTCTTCGGAGAGCTCGTCGACACCGAGGATCGCGATGATCTCCTGCAGTTCCTTGTTCTTCTGCAGGATCTGCTTCACGGCCGTGGCCACGCGGTAGTGGTCCTCACCGATGTAGCGCGGGTCGAGGATGCGGCTCGTCGAGGTGAGCGGGTCGATCGCGGGGTACAGACCCTTCGACGCGATCTCACGCGAGAGCTCGGTGGTCGCGTCGAGGTGCGCGAACGTGGTCGCGGGAGCCGGGTCGGTGTAGTCGTCGGCGGGGACGTAGATCGCCTGCAGCGACGTGATCGAGTGACCGCGGGTCGAGGTGATGCGCTCCTGCAGGATGCCCATCTCATCGGCCAGGTTCGGCTGGTAGCCCACGGCGGAGGGCATGCGGCCCAGCAGCGTGGAGACCTCGGAACCGGCCTGCGTGAAGCGGAAGATGTTGTCGATGAACAGCAGCACGTCCTGCTTCTGCACGTCGCGGAAGTACTCCGCCATCGTCAGCGCCGACAGGGCCACGCGAAGACGCGTCCCCGGCGGCTCGTCCATCTGGCCGAACACGAGGGCGGTCTTGTCGAAGACACCGGCCTCTTCCATCTCACCGATGAGGTCGTTGCCCTCACGGGTGCGCTCACCGACACCGGCGAACACCGACACACCACCGTGGTCCTGCGCGACGCGCTGGATCATCTCCTGGATGAGGACGGTCTTGCCGACGCCGGCACCACCGAACAGGCCGATCTTTCCACCCTGCACGTAGGGGGTCAGGAGGTCGATCGACTTGATGCCGGTCTCGAACATCTCGGTCTTCGACTCGAGCTGGTCGAAGCTCGGAGCCGAGCGGTGGATGCCCCAGCGCTCGGTGACCTCGATGGTCTCGCCCTCGGCCGCGTTGAGCACGTCACCGGTGACGTTGAAGACCTTGCCCTTGGTGACGTCGCCGACGGGGACCGTGATGGGGCCGCCGGTGTCGCGCACCTCCTGGCCGCGGACCATGCCGTCGGTCGGCTTGAGCGAGATGGCACGAACGAGGTCGTCACCCAGGTGCTGGGCGACCTCGAGGGTGATCTCGGTCGACTCGCCCGCGATCGTGATCGTGGTCTTCAGTGCGTTGTAGATGTCGGGAATCGAGTCGTGCGGGAACTCGATGTCGACGACGGGGCCGGTGACGCGCGCAACGCGACCGACGACCGTGGCCGTGGTGGCTTCGGCAGTGACGGTGGTCATTGTCTTCTCTTTCGTGTGGTCTTACTTGCCCGATGCCAGGGCGTCGGCGCCGCCGACGATCTCGGCGATCTGCTGCGTGATCTCGGCCTGACGCGCGTTGTTGCGCAGGCGGGTGTAGTCGGTGATGAGCTTGTCGGCATTGTCGCTGGCCGACTTCATCGCCTTCTGGGTCGCGGCGTGCTTCGCGGCCGACGACTGCAGCAGCGCGTTGAACACGCGGCTCTGCACGTACACCGGCAGCAGTGCGTCGAGCACGACCTCGGGGCTCGGTTCGAACTCGTACAGCGGGTACACCTGGTTCGAGGCGGGCTCGTCATCGGATGCCTCGACGACCTCGAGCGGCAGCAGGCGCACCGTCTCGGGGGTCTGGGTCATCATGCTGACGAAGCGGTTGTACACGAGGTGGATCTCGTCGACGCCGCCGTCTTCGCCGCCACGGTCGTAGGCGTCCAGCAGCGCGCTGGCGACCTGCTCGGCCGTGTTGAAGTGCGGCGTGTCGGTGTCACCCGTCCACTCCCCTGCGGACGACATGCGGCGGAACTGGAAGTAGCCCACCGCCTTTCGTCCGACCAGGAAGTACACCGGCTCGCGACCCTCGGAGCGCAGCAGCTCGCCGAGCTGCAGGCCCTCGCGGAGGATCTGCGAGTTGAAAGCGCCCGCGAGTCCTCGGTCGGAGGCGAAGATCACGACGGCGGAGCGGCGGATGACCTCACGCTCGGTGGTGAGCGGGTGCTGGACGTTCGAGTGCGTCGCCACGGCGGAGACGGCACGCGTCACGGCCCGCGCGAAGGGCGAGGACGCGCGCACGCGCGCCATCGCCTTCTGGATGCGCGAAGCCGCGATGAGTTCCATCGCCTTCGTGATCTTCTTGGTCGTCTGAGCAGAAGAGATCTTCTGCTTGTAGACCCGGAGTTGTGCGCCCATAAGTTCTTCGTCTCAGTTGCGGAACCGGCGGCCTCAGCCGCGGCGGCCCTTGACGATCTTCTCCTGGTTCACGTCATCGACATCCGCTGCCTGGTGCTCTTCGTGACCCGGCTTGTTGATGGCCTGGCCCTTGCCGCCCTGGAACTCCAGGGTGAAGGCGTCGGTGACCTTCTCGAGCTCGGCGACCGTCTCGTCGGAGAGGACGTTGGTCTCACGCAGCGTGTCGAGGATCGACGTGTTGCGCTTGAGGTAGTCCAGCAGCTCGCGCTCGAAGCGGAGTACGTCCTCGACCTCGATCGTGTCGAGCTTGCCGTTGGTGCCGGCCCAGATCGAGACGACCTGCTCCTCGACGGGGTACGGGTCGTACTGCGGCTGCTTGAGCAGCTCGGTCAGGCGTGCACCGCGGTCGAGCTGACGACGCGAGGCTGCGTCGAGGTCGGAGGCGAACATCGCGAACGCCTCGAGCGAGCGGTACTGGGCGAGCTCGAGCTTGAGCGTTCCCGAGACCTTCTTGATCGACTTGACCTGGGCGTCACCGCCGACTCGCGAGACCGAGATGCCCACGTCGACCGCGGGACGCTGGTTCGCGTTGAACAGGTCGGACTGCAGGAAGATCTGGCCGTCGGTGATCGAGATCACGTTGGTCGGGATGTACGCCGACACGTCGTTGGCCTTGGTCTCGATGATCGGGAGACCGGTCATCGATCCCGCACCGAGCTCGTCGGAGAGCTTCGCGCAACGCTCGAGCAGACGCGAGTGCAGGTAGAAGACGTCACCCGGGTAGGCCTCACGGCCCGGCGGGCGGCGCAGCAGCAGCGACACGGCGCGGTAGGCCTCGGCCTGCTTCGACAGGTCATCGAAGATGACGAGCACGTGCTTGCCGCCGTACATCCAGTGCTGACCGATGGCAGAGCCGGTGTAGGGGGCCAGGTACTTGAAGCCGGCGGGGTCGGATGCGGGAGCCGCGACGATCGTGGTGTACTCGAGGGCGCCTGCCTCTTCGAGCGCGCCCTTCACCGAAGCGATGGTCGAGCCCTTCTGGCCGATGGCGACGTAGATGCAGCGGACCTGCTTGGTGACGTCGCCCGAGTCCCAGTTGGCCTTCTGGTTGATGATCGTGTCGATCGCGATGGCGGTCTTGCCGGTCTGGCGGTCGCCGATGATGAGCTGACGCTGGCCGCGGCCGACGGGGATCATCGCGTCGATGGCCTTGATGCCGGTCTGCATCGGCTCGTGCACGCTCTTGCGCTGCATGACGCCGGGCGCTTGCAGTTCGAGGGCACGACGACCCTCCGACGCGATCTCGCCGAGACCGTCGATCGGGTTGCCGAGCGGGTCGACGACGCGGCCGAGGTAGCCGTCACCGACGGGGACCGAGAGGACCTCGCCGGTGCGCGACACCTTCTGGCCGGCCTCGATGCCGGCGAAGTCGCCGAGGATGACGACACCGATCTCGTGCTCGTCCAGGTTCAGCGCGAGGCCCTCGACGCCGTTCTCGAAGCGCACGAGCTCGTTCGCCATGACGCCGGGCAGACCCTCGACGTGGGCGATACCGTCGGCGGCGTCGATGACGGTGCCGACCTCGGTCGCGGCGGCCCCGGTGGGCTCGTAGGCCGCGACGAAGTCTTTCAGCGCGTCCCGAATGACGTCGGGGCTGATGGAGAGTTCTGCCATGGTCTTCCTTTGTTGTGGAAATCGGGTGCGGGTGTGGCGCCCGCGTATCCGCTCGGTGAGCGGGAAGTGTCAGCCCGCCAGCCGCTGACGCAGGTCGCTGAGGCGGGAGGAGATGGTGGCGTCGATGATCTCGTCGCCGAGTTCGACACGGATGCCGCCGACGACGGTCGGGTCGATGACGACGTTCAGCGTCACGTCGCCGCCGGTTCGCTGCGCGAGCAGCGCCTGCAGGCGGCCGCGCTGCTGGTCGCCGAGCGCGATGGCCGAGTAGACGGTCGCGACCCTACGGCCGCGCTGGTCTGCAACCAGTCGCATCGCCCAGCTCAGCAGCGCGCGGACGCGTCGGTCGCGCGGCTGCTGCACGAGCGACGACACGACGAGCGTCGTCGCGTCGCTGGCACGGCCGTTCAGCAGCTTCTCGATGAGCGCACCCTTCGCGGACGCGTCGCCGAGGCGGCTGCCGAGTGCGAGTTCGAGCTCGGGGTTCGCCGCGACGGTGCGGGCGACGCCGAACAGCTCGCCCTCGACGTCGACGTCTGCCGACGCCGTGGCCGCTGCGCGGATCGCGAGTTCTTCGATGCCGGTGACCAGGTCGGCGGGCGAGGACCAGCGCTGGCCGGCCGCGACGTCGAGCACGGACACGGTCGCGGGCTTGAAGGCGCCGAAGACGGCTCCCACGACCTTGCGACGGGCTGCGGGGTCGGCTGCAGCGTCAGCGATGGCCCCGGACAGCGGCGACGAGTCGCCGAGTGCCCGGGCCGCCGCGAACAGCTCGCGGGCCACGTCAAGGTCGACGCCGGACGCGGCGCGCAGCGCCGTCGTGGTCGCCGCCAGTGCCTGAGTGGTCGCGCTGCCCATTACTTCGCCTTCTCGGAAGCCTCGAGGTCCGCCAGGAAGCGGTCCACGACGGCCTGTGCCTTCGCGTCTTCCGACAGCGTCTCGCCGATGACGCCGCCCGCGAGGTCGAGGGCGAGGGTGCCCACCTCGCTGCGCAGCGACACGAGCGCCGTCTGACGCTCGGCCTCGATCTGCGTGTGCGCCGTCGCGGTCAGACGCGCGGCCTCTGCGGACGCGGTCTCCTTCGCCTCGGCGACGATCTTCTTGCCGTCCTCGCGAGCGGCATCGCGGATCTCGCCGGCCTCCTTGCGGGCCGAGGCCAGCTGCGCGCTGTACTCCTCGAGCGCCGCTTCGGCCTTGCGCTGAGCCTCGTCGGCCTTGGCGATGTTGCCCTCGATGGCAGCGGCTCGTTCGTCGAGCAGCGCCTTCATCTTCGGGAGCGCGACGCGCCAGAAGACGAAGAGGATGACGACGAAGCAGACCGCCGACCAGATGATGTCGTACCAGGCGGGGATGAGCGGGTTGTGGGCCTCGCCCTCCTCCGCCGCGTACGCGACAAGAGCGTTGAGCATCCTGTCTCCTTCGGAACTGGTGGCGGGTGCTTACTGGAAGATGAAGTAGGTCGCGATGCCGATGAAGGCGAGCGCCTCGGTGAAGGCGATACCGATCCACATCAGGACCTGCAGGCGGCCGGCCAGCTCAGGCTGACGAGCGACACCCTCGATCGTCTTGCCGACGACGATGCCCACACCGATGGCGGGGCCGATTGCGGCGAGGCCGTAGCCCATCGTCGCGACGTTGCCCTCGAGGGCGGCGAGAACCGTAGTTGCGTCCACGGGGTTTTTCCTTTCGGTTGTGGGCGGCAGTTGCCGTCCCGATCAGTGCTCTTCTGCGACCGCGAGCTGGATGTAGACCGCGGTGAGGATAGCGAAGACGTACGCCTGGAGGAAGGCCACCAGGAGTTCGAACAGCGTGTAGGCGAATCCGGCGGCGAGCGTGCCCGCACCGAGTGCCGACCACCAGCCGCCCATCTCGACGATGAAGAAGTGCGTGGCGGCGAAGAACAGCACCAGCATGAGGTGCCCGACGATCATGTTCATCAGCAGTCGGAGGGTCAGCGTGACCGGACGGATGATGAAGGTCGAGATGATCTCGAGCGGCGTGACGATGAGGTAGAGCACCGGCGGCACACCCGACGGGAAGAGCGCGTTCTTGAAGAAATTCTTCGGGCTCTTCTTGATGCCTGCGTAGATGAAGGTGACGTAGCTCACGATCGCGAGCAGCAGCGGCACGGCGATGATGCTCGTGCCTGCGATGTTCATGAACGGGATGACACCCGTGAGGTTCATGAACAGCACCATGAAGAAGATCGTGGTGAGGATCGGCAGGAACCGCTGGCCGTCCTTCTTGCCGAGCAGGTCTTCGGCGATGTTCTTGCGAACGAAGTCGAGACCCATCTCGACGAGACTCTGGAATCGACCCGGCACGACCGTCATGCGACGCGTGCCGAGCCAGAAGATCAAGACGATCGCGAGCGTCGCGACGATCTGGATCAGATGGATGCGGTTGATGACCAGATCACCGATCTGGAAGACCGCTTCGGGGAAGAACTCATCGATCGACGGGCCGTGGAAGACCGGGCCTTCTTCGGCAGAGGTGGCGATCAGGGTCGCAGCTTGAGTAAACAGCGCTGGCTCCAGCTTCGGGGCATCGGCGTGAACCGAGGCGACGATGGTCGGTGAGCGTGACTCCGCGCACGCTCAAGGAGCGGCGGCGGGCTCTGAGGACAGCCTATCAAACCTCAGCGGTCATCCCCGCCGGTCGGAGGGGGTGCCTGCCCGCCGTCTGCGGCCTCGGCATCCGCAGTCGTCGGAAGGGTGACGTCGCTGACGTGGGGAATGCGCATCTTGAGCATGACGACGACGTCGATCGCGAGCGAGACGAGCACGCTGGCGACGAGCGCGACGAAGAAGATCGTGCCGTTGAGCCACGGCTGATCCCGCAGCACGAGCAGCACGATGATGAACGCCGCGAACTTCACGACCCACGCCCCCATCACGAGGCCGAAGAAGATCGGCACGTAGAGCGCGTCGCCGTACCAGCGGTTGGCGACGAGGATGCTGATGCCGGTGAGTGAGAGGAACAGCGCGCCCAACAGCACGGCGACCAGCGCGCTCCACAGTCCCTCCGCACCGCCCACGGCGAAGCCGATCCCGCCGCCGGCCACGATCAGGACGACCGTCGCGATCGCCGACCACGCGAGCGTGGTGCGAAGCACGGGGGTGCTCGAGACGGTGGGGCGGGTCATGTGGGAATCCTCTCGTGGGCCACGTCGACCTCGAGGGGCGCGCGGGAAGCGGTTCGGGCGGGCAGAAGGGTGACGGCCAGGCAGGCGGCGGCCCCGAGCACGAGGAAGACGATGCCGGGCCAGTAGCCGCCCGGCAGGTCCTGCGTCGTGCCGATGTACATGAGCAGCACGGCCAGGCTCACGACGGCGGTCCAGGCGTAGAAGATGAGCACCGCATCGCGGTCGCTGTGCCCCATGTCGAGCATGCGGTGATGCAGGTGCTTTCGGTCGGCACTGAACGGCGACTTGCCCTGCGCCATCCGGCGGATCACGGCCATGCCGAAATCGAGCAGCGGCAGCAGCACGACCACGACCGGCAGCAGGATCGGGATGAACGCACCGAGCAACTGGGAGCGCCCGAACAGATCGTTGTTGCCGAGGAGATTCTGCGGCAGGTTTGCGGTCATCGCGATCGCCGCACAGGCCATCAGCAGCCCGATCATCAGCGCGCCGGCATCCCCCATGAACATGCGGGCCGGGTTCCAGTTCAGTGGAAGGAAGCCCAGGCACACCGCGACGAGCACGACGGCGATGAAGGATGCGAGGTTCGCATAGCTCGTGCTCGTCACATCGAAATCGCGCACGAGGAGGTACGTGTACGCGAAGAAGACGAGGTTCGCGATCAGGGCCACGCCGGCGACGAGTCCGTCGAGTCCGTCGATGAAGTTGATCGCGTTCATCACGACGACGATCGCGAGCACCGACAGGAGGAAGCTCTGCCAGCTGGAGACGACGATCAGCCCACCGAGCGGCAGGGCGAAGATCTGGAATCCGCCGGGGCCGACGACGATTCCGGCGACCAGGAACTGGGCCCCGAGCTTGATCATCCAGTCGAGGTCCCACAGGTCGTCGGCGAGTCCGACGAGCACGATGATCAACGTCGCACCGAGGAGCGCCCAGATCGGGACGGGCTCCTCCCAGAACGTCGCGAAGTACGGCACCTGGGTCGACAGCGCGAACGCCGCGACCACACCGAGGAACATCGCGACGCCGCCCAGACGGGGCGTCGGGCGCGCATGCACGTCGCGCGCACGGATCGCCGGATAGATGCGGTAGCGCAGGCCGATGCGCCACACCACCCACGACAGCGCCAGGGTGATGACCGCCGTCAAGATGACGACGAAGACGTAGTGCTTCACGCAGATCCGCCGGCGTCGACGGGCTCGTCGGCCGCTTCGGGCTCACCGTCGGATTGCTCGTCAGGCTCCAGCAGATCGCCGAGCACGTCCTGCAGTTCGTCACGGCTCACCGCGCCGTCGCGCAGCACCCGCACACCCCGCTCCCCCGTCACGAGCCCCGTCGCATCGATGATCGTGGACGCGATGCCGTGATCGGACGGTCCGCCGTCGACGTAGACAGCGACGCTGTCGCCGAGCATGTCCATCGCGTCGTCGATCGCGACGGCCGCGGGCCGGCCGGTGAGGTTCGCCGATGAGACCGCGAGCGGTCCGCACTCCTCGAGGAGTTCGAGCGCGATGTGGTGATCGGGCATGCGCACCGCGACGGTGCCGCCGGTGTCACCGAGATCCCATGACAGCGATGGCTGCGCAGGCAGGACGATCGTCAGTCCGCCCGGCCAGAAGCGCTCGACGAGACGTTCGACGGGCTCGGGGACCTCAGCGACCAGCGCCCGCATCGTGGTCAGCCCCGCCACCAGCACCGGCGGCGGCGACTGACGCCCGCGCCCCTTGGCTGCAAGGAGCTTTGCGACCGCGGGAGCGCTGAAGGCATCGGCGGCGACGCCGTACACCGTGTCGGTCGGCATGACGATGAGCTGCCCGCGGCCGATCGCGTGGCGCGCCTGACGCATCCCGGGCAGCAACTGCGCCGGATCGCGGCTGTCGAAGAGGTCGGACATGTCGACTCCAGTCTACGGCGGGCCCACCGCGGCCTGCGCTGAGGGCCTGCGCCGCGTCAGGGGCGGATCGCGGTGGTCGCGCGATCGCGCATCGTGAGATCGGGATGCGTCGCGGCTGCGCGCCACCCTTCGGCGGTCAGCAACTCGCGGATCGGTGCGCCCTGCCATTCCCCGTGCTCGATGACGAGCGTGCCGCCGGGATGCAGCAGCCTCCGCCCGACGGCGGAGAGGACGCGGACGACATCGAGACCGTCGGCACCGCCGTACAAGGCCGACGGCGGATCCCACAGACGCACCTCGGGATCGCGCGGGATCGCATCGTCTGGCACGTACGGCGGGTTGGAGACCACGACGGAGACGATGCCGTCGAGCTCGGGGAAGGCGTGCTCGAGGTCGATGAAGGCGAGCCGGGCATTGTCGGCACCGACGCGCTCGAAGTTCTGCGCGGCCCACACGAACGCGTCGACCGCGTTCTCCGCCGCGTGCACCTGCGCATGCGGCACCTCGGTCGCAAGCGAGAGCGCGATCGCCCCGGACCCGGTACCGAGGTCGACCGCGATCGGCGTCGCCGTCGCTGCCGCGCGAAGCGCGTCGATACCGAGCTGCGCGACCATCTCGGTCTCCGGTCGGGGCACGAAGACGCCGGGACCCACCGCCAACTCCAGATGACGGAACGGTGCGGTGCCCGTCAGATGCTGGAGCGGCTCACGCGCCTCGCGTCGCGCGACGAGCTCTTCGAGGCGCTGCTCGTGCGCCGCGTCGACCGTGTCGCCGCGCAACGCCGCAGCCGACAGCGCGCCTCGACCGACGCCCAGCACATGCGCAGCGAGCAGTTCGGCGTCGACGTCAGGCGTCGGAACGCCTGCAGCAGCCAGTCGTTCGGCGATCAGGCGCAGCAGCTCGGACAGGCGGGCGGGGGTTCGGGAGTCGTCAGGAGGGTTCATGGCCGCAGACCAGAATAGTCGTGACAGAACGTCACAAACGATGCGGGAATGCACCGCGCACCTAGGCTTGTTGACCACCACAGGACCCCACCCGAAAGGCCATGACATGCCCGCACCGGTCACCCACGGCATCCACGCCGACATCACGAGCGCCTACGGCAACACGCCGCTGGTGCGTCTGAACCGTGTCAGCGAGGGCCTGCCCGGCACCGTGCTCGCCAAGCTCGAGTTCTACAACCCCGCATCGTCGGTCAAGGACCGCCTGGGCATCGCGATCGTCGACGCCGCCGAGGCATCGGGGGCCCTGCAGCCCGGCGGCACGATCGTCGAGGGCACCAGCGGCAACACCGGCATCGCCCTGGCGATGGTGGGCGCCGCGCGCGGCTACCGCGTCATCCTCAGCATGCCCTCGTCGATGTCGATCGAGCGTCGCCTGCTGCTCAAGGCCTACGGTGCCGAACTCGTCCTCACCGACCCCGCCCTCGGCATGAAGGGCGCGGTCGCCAAGGCCGAGGAGATCGCCGCCGAGACCCCCGGCGCCGTGCTCGCCCAGCAGTTCGCGAACCAGGCGAACGTCGAGATCCACCGCACCACCACCGCCGAGGAGATCATCCGCGACACCGACGGCAACGTGGGCTACTTCGTCGCCGGCATCGGCACCGGCGGCACCATCACCGGTGTCGGCCAGGTGCTGAAGGACCGCATCCCCGAGGCCAAGGTCGTCGCCGTCGAGCCGGCCGACTCGCCGCTGCTGACCAAGGGCACCCCCGGACCGCACAAGATCCAGGGCATCGGCCCGAACTTCATCCCGCCGATCCTCGACCAGGGCGTCATCGACGAGGTGCAGGACGTCGCATTCGACGACGCGATCGCCACCGCGCGCGAGGTCGCCACGAAGGAAGGCATCCTCGTCGGCATCTCCTCGGGTGCCGCCGTCTGGGCCGCCCTCCAGGTCGCTGCGCGCCCCGAGGCCGAAGGCAAGAACATCGTCGTTGTCATCCCGTCGTTCGGCGAGCGCTACCTCTCGACCGCGCTGTACGAGCACCTGCGCGAGGACTGAGCTGTTGGGGGGGGGGGGGGGGGGGGGGGGGGGGGGGGGGGGGGGGGGGAGGGGGGGGGGGGGGAGGGGGGGGAGGGGGGGGG
>NZ_JBYIPT010000017.1:0-7463 GCF_057707225.1 Microbacterium sp. bgisy189
CTCGAGCGGGAGCGCTTGTTCAGTCGCGCGTGGATCTTCGTGGGTCACGAATCAGAGATCCCTCAGCCCGGCGACTACGTGGTGCGGCGAGTGCTCGACGACTCGTTCATCGTGGTGCGCGACGAGAGTGGCTCCGTCAAGGCGATGTTCAACATGTGCCTGCACCGAGGAATGCAGGTGTGCCGGGCGGAAATGGGCAACGCCTCGCACTTCCGCTGCCCGTATCACGGCTGGTCGTACCGCAACGACGGACGAATCGTGGGGCTGCCGTTCCACGAAGAGGCGTACGGTGGCGAGGCTGGCTTCAATCGCAAGGGAGCCCGCCTGCTTCCGGCGCCGAGCCTCGACAGCTACAACGGGTTGATCTTCATCAGCATGGATCCGGATGCGCCACCGCTGATCGACTACCTCGGCGATTTCGCTTTCTATCTCGACTACTACACGAAGCAGAGCTCCTCGGGCATCGAGCTCCGCGGCCCGCAGCGCTGGCGGGTGAAGGCGAACTGGAAGATCGGCGCAGAGAACTTCGCCGGCGACATGTACCACACGCCACAGACCCACACCTCGGTGGTCGAGATCGGCCTCTTCCGCGAACCGAAGGCGGAGAAGCGTAAAGACGGCAACACGTACTGGGCGGGCAACGGCGGAGGCACGACCTACAAGCTTCCGGAGGGAACGCTCGAGGAGCGGCTGCGCTACGTGGGCTACCCCGACGAGATGATCGACCGGATGAAGGAGGTCTGGTCCCAGGACCAGCTCAATGTGATCGGCGAGAACGGCTTCATGATCTCGGCGGCCTCGATCTTCCCGAACATGAGCTTCGTGCACAACTGGCCGAAGGTGGAAGACGGCGACGACGTGCTCCCGTTCATCTCGATCCGTACCTGGCAGCCGATCAGCGAGAACGAGACCGAGGTGCTTTCCTGGTTCGCCGTCGACGCAGCGGCACCGGAGGAGTTCAAGGCTCTGTCGTACAAGGCGTACCTGATGTGCTTCGGCAGCACGGGGATGTTCGAGCAGGACGATGTGGAGAACTGGGTGTCCCTTACGAACACCGCGAAAGGGAATATGGCGCGGCGCTTGCTGCTGAACAGCCGGATGGGCGTGCTGAAAGACGGCAGATTCGTCGTGGAGCCGCTCGGACCGGACGCGTTCTCTGGCCCGGGCGTGGCCCACGTCGGTTACGGAGAGTACAACCAGCGGCATCTGCTCGAGCGCTGGGCGGACTACCTCGAGACGGAGCCGACCGCGCTGATCATCTCGTCGGTGGGGATGCCGGAGGGGCTGTCATGACCGAGGCGCGCTGGGTTCGACTGAAAGAGTCGCCGCTCGGAGCACATACGACCAAAGCCACGCGGGTGGGGAGTTCGTTGTCGTTCTCGGACGGCCTGCATCTGGAGACGCACAGGTGGCTCGTCGAAGAGGCATACATCCTCGACGAGCAGCGGTACGAGGACTGGCTCGACCTCATCGCCGACGATGTGCACTACATCATGCCCGTGCAGGTCACTACCGCGCTCGGCGCCGGGTACTCGACGTCTCCGGGCATGGCGCATTGGGACGAGAACAAGTACTCCCTGAGCCGGCGGGTCGCCCGCTTCCTCACGGAACACGCCTGGACAGAGGATCCGCCCTCCCGGCTCCGTCACTTCGTCACGAACGTGCGCACCTTCGAGAGCGACGTCCCGGGCGAGGTCGTCGTCGATTCTGCGGTGCTTCTTTTCCGCAGTCGCGGCGACGTGCACGAGCCCGCGGTGATCTCGGCCGGCCGCGAAGACGTTCTGCGACGTGTCGGCGGCGGGTTGCAGCTCGCACGCCGAACCATCACGGTCGACGAGTCGGTCTTGCGCACACAGAATCTGGCGATCTTCCTATGAAACTCGAATGGGAAGGCGAAGAGGACGACCGCATCGCGGCCATCGCAGCAGCAGACGAACGTCAGCGGCTCGAAGACCAGCGGGTAGGGGCTCCGATCTCGATCGCCAATGAGTTCTCGGAGATCCGGGTATCTCGCGTGGAGACACGCAACGGCTCCCGGCTCCTGATCGAGTCGCCGCGATCCGGGCAGTGGGTCGCTCTCGATCCGCTCGAGCTCGAGGCGCTGACCTGGCAGACTACGGCGACGTTCTCCGCCATGATCGCCCAACCGTTCGCACCGATGTTCCCTGAGATAACGCCTGAAGAAGCAGGAGAGGAGTGACACATGCCTGTCGTGAAAGCGGATCTCGGGCTCTGTCAGGGCTACGCCAACTGCATCATGGCCGCGGGAGACTATTTCGATCTCGATGACGACGGCGTCGTGATCCTGCTCAGAACAGAGGTCGACGAGGCCGACCGGAAACGGGTCACCGAGGCGGCGAACAGCTGCCCGGTTTCCGCGCTCCGGGTGGAAGACGAATGACGACAGCGATTGTCGGTGCGTCGATCGCGGGGGTACGGGCCGCGCAGGCGCTTCGGGCAGAGGGGTATCGCGGAGACGTTGTGCTCATCGGCTCCGAGCCCGTGCTGCCCTACGACAAGCCGCCGCTGTCGAAGGGATACCTCGTCGGTGCAGGTGCAGCCGAGGTCACGCTCCTCACGGCGGCGGAGGCGCTCGAGCTTAACATCGACCTTCGTCTCGGTGTGCCGGCGGTAGGTCTGGACCGTGCGTTGTCGGAGCTCCGGCTGGCGAATGGACGGCGGGTCGGCTTCGATGACCTCGTGGTGGCGACCGGCGTCCGCGCGCGGCCGTCGCCGTGGGGTGAAGGCGAGGGAATCCATGTGCTGCGGACACTCGACGACGCAGACCGGCTGCGCGCCGAGCTAGTTCCCGATCGCAGGATCATCGTCATCGGAGCGGGCTTCATCGGCGCCGAGGTCGCCGCGACCGCTCTTGGGCTCGGAGTCGATGTCACCCTGGTCTCGGCGACACGCGACCTGATGTCACGCCGGCTCGGTGACGAGATTGGCGCCCTCTTCTCGCAGAAGCACTCCCGGCATGGCGTACATGCGGTTCTCGGACGGACGGTCGCGCAGATCGACGGTGCGAAGGGAGACTTCCGCGTGCTCCTGGATGACGGTTCCGAGCTCCACGGTGATGTCGTCGTCATCGGCATCGGGGCAGTGCCGAACGTCGAATGGCTCGAGGACTCAGGGCTCGAGATCGACGACGGTCTCGTCTGCGACGAATTCCTCACGGCACTCGGCGCCCCGGAAATCCATGCGATCGGCGATGTTGCGCGGTGGCGGCATCCGGTTCGCGGCGATCTCACCCGTCTTGAGCACTGGACGAATGCGGTCGACCAGGCGCGCTGTGTCGCGCACAACATCGCTCATCCCGACGACCGACGCTCATATCTGCCTGTCGAGTATGTCTGGAGTGACCAGTTCAACTGGAAGCTGCACATCGTCGGTCGCACGACGGCAGTCAACCCCGAGATGGTGACGGACCCTCGAACACCCGACCGGATCGCGTCTCTGTACTCTCAGAATGGTCTGTCATTCGACGGGGCAGTGGTACTGAATTGGCCCCGCGCTCTCGTCGAAGTCCGCCGGTCCATCGCAGCGGGATCGTCGCTTTCCGACGTTCGTGTACGACTGGGCCGGCTGCTCGAATCGGCGTCCGGATAGACCTGGACGGGATCGCCTTGCCCTTGATGGCGGCCCTGAGGGCCGGCAGGAACGATACAGTTTCTGTTGTGCAGAGAAATAGAGCAGCCGACGGAGTCGATGCGGCTCCGCAATACCGATCGAGTCGGTCGACAATGCCCTGAAACTCCTGCTCCTGCTCGGTGAGAAGAACGAACTTCGACTGACGGACGCCAGCAAGCACCTGGGTGTCGCGACCTCAACGGCGCATCGCATCCTCGCGATGCTTCAATGGCGAGGATTCGTGCGGCAAGACCCGCGAACGAAGACATACGGGCCAGGGCCGTCGTTGACCACGATCGCCTTCTCGGTGCTGAGAAAGATGGACATCCCGCAGATCGTGCAACCGATCCTCGAGGAACTCAGCCACCAAGCCGGCGAGACGGTTCACCTCGGCACGCTCGACGGCAACTCCACTCGCTTTCTCGCAGTCTCGGAACCGACGACCGCGGTGCGAGTCGCTTCACGGTTGGGCAAGGAGATGCCGGCCCATTGCACCTCCACGGGAAAGGTTCTCCTGGCGCAGCTCCCGCGAGAACAATTGGACCGTCTCTACCCCGACGAGCAACTCTCACAGGTGACTCCGCAGTCGATCCGTACCAAGACCGAGCTCCTCGCACAACTGGATCTTGTCGCGAAGCAGGGCTATGCAACGAACCGGGAGGAGAGCGAGGAGGGCGTGGCCTCGGTGGCCGTGGCCGTTCCCTCGGCGAGCGGGCTGCGGTTGGCGATCAACGCATCTGCCCCGGTGTTCCGCTTGCCTCCCCGCAAGGTGAAGACCCTCGTCGCACTCCTCGATGAGGCAGCCGTACGTCTGGCCGACCTGACCTCCTGAAGGCTCGTCGTCTCTTTCCCCTGCGACCTGGTGCAGGGGTCGTTCGGCGCGTTCTGAAGAGAGCTCGAGCCATGCTGGACTGTTGGCGCCGCGCAAGCTATTGTGTCTTCTAGTTAGGAACAAGTTCTGCTCAGCAGATAAATATGCGAAGAGGATGATCAATGCAGATCGTACTGGTGCACGGCGGATGGGTAGGCGGCTGGGCGTGGGACGGCGTCGCCGACGAATTGCGCAGAATGGGGCACGAGGTGATCGCGCCGACGCTGCGCGGTCTCGAAGACGGTGACGTGGACCGCTCCGGCGTCACGATGAGCATGATGGCGCGCGATCTGATCGATCAGGTAAGAGAGCTCACCCAGCTCGACATCGTGCTCGTCGGTCATAGCGGCGGAGGTCCGCTCATCCAACTCGTCGCTGAGGCGATGCCCGAGCGCATCGGCCGGGTCGTCTTCGTCGACGCCTGGGTGCTGCGCGACGGCGAGAGCATTAACGACGTGTTCCCCGATCCGTTGGTCGCAGCGATGAAGGCGCTTGCGAGTCAGTCCGACGACAACACCATGGTCATGCCGCCTGAGCTCTGGGCCGCGATGATGCAGGACATGTCCCCGTTCGAGCAGCAGCAGCTCGCCGCGCTCGAGCCGAGGCTCGTCCCATCGCCGGCAGGCTGGTCCGATGAGCCGATCCGCCTCGACCGGTTCTGGGCGAGCAGCATCCCGTCAAGTTATGTGTTCCTCGCTCAGGACCAGGCCGTTCCCGCTGAGATCTACCAGGCCGCGGCCGGGCGGCTTGATAGTCCGCGCACGATCGAGATCGACGGAAGCCATTTGGTGATGCTCACGCATCCGGAGAGGCTCGCACGGGCCCTCGACGCCGTCATTGCCTAACAGGCCTGGGGAAGCTATGGATTCGATTTCACGCCCAGACGACGTCGCGCCGATCTCGTACACCGAACTGGCGCCGTCGGGTGCGCCTGCTCGGTGGATCGTCCTCGTGCACGGGGGTGGTGCCTCGAACGAGTACTATCTCGAGACGCCCGACGGCCGACAGGGCTGGGCGGCACGATTCGTATCGCTTGGCTACGGTGTGCTGGTGGTGGACTGGCTGGGGTTGTCCTATGAGGCGGCCCAACACGTCGATGATCGTGCGGCGTCTGCGCGGCTGGACTATGAGAGCGTGTGCCGAGGGATGGGCGTGTTCCTCTCTGGTCTCGGCCGGAACGTCGTGCTGGTCGTGCACTCGATGGCAGGTCCGATTGGCTTCCGCCTCCTAGAGACGCATGGCGATCTCATCGACGGGCTCGTAGCCGTCGCTCCGGGCCCGCCTGGAAATATACAGGCGGTGCCCGAGATCGTGAGGGAGTCCGACCAGGAGGTCTCCATCCGTGGAGCGGCCATCGACTGGACCATCCCGAAGATGGGTTTCTGGGAACCCACAAGCGCCTTCGTGAACGACAAGGCCATCGGACCCAGCCGGCGGTTCCCCCGCGAGTGCATCGAGGTGTTCCGCCGCACCCTTCGGCCGATCCCGGCCCGGATGCTTTATCAGCGTCAGAACATCGGTGGGAGCCAAATGAGGATCGGGCCGACCGACGCGTTCACGAACAAGCCGATTCTCGTCTTCACGGGTGGAGCCGATACCGACCACCCCTCGCAGCTGGATCAGGACATCGTGGCCTGGCTCACCGATCAGGGCGCCGCCGTCACCTTCTGGTCGTCCGAACTGCCTCTTCTCGCTGGGAACGGCCACATGCTGATGGTCGAAGACAATAGCGACGAGATCGCTGACGAGATCGCGCGGTGGATCACGGCGCTCTGACTCGCCACCGTATCGTCCCGGCCATTATTTCAGCCGACCCGACGTCCCCAACAGCGGAGGAGAACGCCAGTCGTTTCCTTCGTGTCACTCGAGGGAACGCTGTGCCAGCTCGTTGCCGACTACGACTTGGTCGATCGGGCCCTTGCTCGAACTCCTCATTTCATACGTCTGGCGATGGACTCAAGGGAGATGTTCGCCGACGGCCGCGTGCAACTCCAGGTCATCGGTGGACAGCTGAGGCGTCTGCCACGACGCATCGAGACGATCGGTTCGCAGCTCGAACGGAACGTTCGGGCTGAGCATAAGGATGTTCCGAGACCTCCAGGAACGCGGATGGATCGGTTCGTTGGTCGGGGAGCTGACGACCACCCTGGTTGGCGTGGCGCTTATCGTCGCTGCGGTGCTACTTTCGGTCTCGGGGGGGGTGGCCCCCAGCTCGCCCCGACGTCGCACTCCTACCGTTCCTAGGGGCGGGGTGGTCGGCCTCGCGGGCAGGCTCCTCGTGCTGAGGCCGCTGCGCACCTCCTTGATGCGCACCACGCTGATCGCCGGATCCTGGCAAACTATCCCGCGACGCGAATTCGCAGGGGGTGTCGGCGCGACTTTCGATCGACGTACAGTGCCGTCCGTTAACAAACGATCGGTTCGTGCGACCGAACTGTCGAACGCCTGTGCATCGCTGCGGCGAGTTCCTCATGGCGCAGTACCTGGGTTTCGCTTCCGGAAGAAGATTTCACGAACCCCAGCGACACGGTGTTGCGGTGACGTTCGACGAAAGAGAAGAAGGATGGCCCGGCGAATCCCAATCGCGCGAAGTCTCGCCTTCGAAATGACAGAAGCGCTCCTGTGCTCGCGCGTCGGTTACTTCGCACCTTCTAGGTGTGACGTTATCAATTAGGGTGATGACGACCGGTGACGGGTACCGGTACCTGCTGAACTCTGTCGTGTCCGGTGACGGCGACCGCGACGCCTCGTCTGTGTTGACGCGGTATTACGCGGAGGCCGGGACTCCTGGCTCGATGTAGCGCCGAGGGGGTCGCTACTGGTCGGTTCCGACGTTGTGTTCAACCCAGTCGCGCAGATGCTTCAACGGGGCGGCTGCGCTGTGTCCGAGGTCAGTAAGTTCGTACTCCACGCGAGCGGGAACCTCGGGGTAGACGGTGCGAGTGAGCAGGCCGTGGTCTTC
>NZ_JBYIPT010000018.1:0-2974 GCF_057707225.1 Microbacterium sp. bgisy189
CGACGACGACTGAGAATCCATTTCAAAAGTTTTTTCATTCAGGTGCATCCAAATGAAGGTGTGCGTCGGAATACCTCTGTGACAGCGCGAACAGGTCGCGCCGAATCAGCAAGGAGTTCCTCATGCGCAAGACACTCTCCGCCGGCATCGCCCTCGGTGCCGCCGTCGCGTTCACCGCGTTCGCTCCCGCGACCGCTGCGACCAGCGACACCGCCGATCTCTCGGTGCTGCACGGCATCCCCGACACCCCGGTCGACGTCTACGTCGACGGTGAGCTGACGATCGACGACTTCCAGCCGGGCGACCTGGGTGGGCCCCTCGAGCTTCCCGCCGGCACCTACGCCGTCGCGCTGACCGCAGCCGACGCCGAAGACGACTCCGAGCCGGTCCTCGGCCCCATCGACCTCGCCCTCGAAGGCGGCATGAACTACACCGCCGTCGCCCACCTCGACGCCGACGGCCAGCCGACGGCCAACCTGTTCACGAACGACACCTCCGAGACCGCCGCCGGCGAAGGCCGTCTGACGGTCCGTCACGTGGCCGCCGCTCCCGCCGTCGACATCCTCGCGGGCGGCGAGGCCGTCATGACCGGCCTCGCGAACCCGGAGGAGGCCTCCCTCGACCTGGCCGCGGGCACCGTGAGCGCCGCCGTCGCCCTCGAGGGCACGACGGAACCGGTCATCGGGCCGGCTGACGTCGAGGTCCAGGAAGGCGTCCTGACGATGGTCTACGCGTGGGGCAGCGCTGAGGACGGCAACCTCCAGCTCGCCGTGCAGACGGTCGAGGGCCTGCACTCCGGCCCTGACGGCGTGAACACCGGTTCGGCCGGTCTCGTCGCCGAGAACGGCACGAACGGCTGGCTGATCGCCGGCGGCGCCGGCCTCGTGGCCGCCCTCGTCGCCGGTGGCGCGATGGCCGCTCGCACCGCGACCGCTCGTCGCTGAGTGATGATCATGTCGTCTCGATCCGTTTTCGCGGCCGCGCTCGTCCTGGCCGTCGGGATGGTGACGGCATGCGCCCCCGCCTCGGAGGTCGGTGCCCCCACACCGGCCTCCGAGGCACCGGCGCGGAGCGCGCAGGATCCCGATCTGCGCACTGAGGAGCCCGCGCCCGCGGGCCCGGCACCCTCGCCCCGCGCGTCGGTGCCGGTCTCGCCCGCGACACCGAAGCCCGTCGCCGAAAGGGTCGCCCCGGAGCGTCTCGAGATCCCGGCGCTCGACGTGGAGATGCCCATCGTCCCGGTCGGCGTGCAGGCCGACGGGAGCATGGAGATCCCGGAGCGTCCCTCCATCGCCGGGTGGTACCGGTTCGGGAAGGCTCCCTCCGACGCCACCGGCGCCACCGTGCTCGCCGCTCATGTGGACGACCGCGAATACGGCGTCGGCCCGCTCGCACAGCTGCGACAGAGTGAGCCCGGGAGCGAGGTGACGGTGACGGATGCCGACGGCGTACGCACCCGCTACGTCATCGACACGGTGACCTACATCCCGCGCGCGCAGCTGCCGGTCGAAGACCTCTTCGTCCGGGATGGCGAGCCCACGCTCGTCGTCATCACCTGCGGAGGCTCATTCGATGCCCAAACCCGCAGCTACAGCGATAACGTGGTGATGGTTGCTCGGGCTGCTTCATGATCATCGCGAGCGCATCCGTCCGACCGGTATCGAAGGAGTACGTCGTCGACGAGGATATGGAGCTCGCGGAGCGTTTCGCCGCGGGGGATGAGAGCGCGCTCAAAGCGATGTACGACCGGTGGGGACGGGTGATCTACACCCTCGCCGTCCGGTCGACCGGAGACCCGGCCGAAGCAGAGGACATCACGCAGCGGACCTTCGTCTCCGCGTGGACCTCGCGCTCCTCGTACCGGGCCGACCGCGCCCCGCTGGGCGCATGGCTGGTCGCCATCGCGCGGCGCAGGATCGCCGATGCCCATGAGGCGCGCGCCCGCGCGGCCCGCCTGGAGCAGGCGGTGATGGCGGTGACGCCCGAACCGGTCGTCGACGCTCCCGACGTCACCGACTCGATCCTCGTCGCCGACGAGCTCGCCAACCTCGAACCCGATGCGAGGGCCGTCGTGACCCTTGCGTTCTACGACGATCTCACCCACGGTCAGATCGCCGAGCGGCTGAACCTGCCACTCGGTACCGTGAAGAGTCATCTCCGCCGAAGTCTCACCCGCCTGCGAACCCGATTGGAGGCCGCCCATGTCGCATCTTGACGCCGATGTCGCTGCGCTCCTCGCCCTCGGTGAGCGCATCGCGCCCGAAGACCTCGCGCACGCCGAGTCTTGCGAACACTGCCGAAGCGAGGTCCACGCCTTCCAGCGCGCCGTGGTCGCGGGCCGTGCCGCCTCGTCCGATACGCTCCTCGCCCCGCCCGCCCATGTGTGGGACAGCATCGCCCGTGAACTCTCCTTCGAGCACTCTCCGGCCGGAGGGGCGGATGCGGCAGCGGGCCATCACGTCGCGCGGGGCTCGGGTCGTCGCCTGCGCCGTCGTCCGATGTTCCTCGCGCTCGGCGCCGTCGCCGCGGCCGCCGTCATCGTCGTGGGTGTCTGGGCCTCGGGCGGTATCGTGCCGCGCGCCGACGTCGTGTCGGAGGCCACCCTCGACGGCTTCCCCGAATGGCAGGGCGCGAACGGCGAGGCCGCTCTCGAGCGGGTCGACGGCCACAGCCAGGTCGTCGTGCGACTCGACGCGAGCGTTCCCGACGACGGCTATCGCGAGGTGTGGCTGCTGACCGCCGACGCATCCGACCTGGTGAGTCTCGGCATCCTGGAGGGTGAAGACGGCGTGTTCCCGGTGCCCGACGACGTCGATCTCGATGCCTTCACGGTCGTCGACATCTCGCAGGAGAGCGCTGACGGCGATCCCGGTCACTCCGGCGACTCGATCGTCCGGGGCGCGCTGAGCTCCAGTTGAGCGGCCTCCTCGCGCGGATCAGCCCGTTCGGCTCGGCCGACAAGCGCCAGACGAGT
>NZ_JBYIPT010000019.1:0-2292 GCF_057707225.1 Microbacterium sp. bgisy189
ACGCTCCAGGATCTCGTGCGCGACCTCGACCGGCTCGTCCTTGTCGAGTGTCATCATGACGACATTCACGCCGTCGGTCGCGTAGAGCGCGTTGAATCCCACCCCCGCCAACGACAATCCCGCCGAGGCTCCTCCGATATCGGCCGGAGCCATCCCCTCGGTCGCCGCGAGCTCGTCCCAATGCCAGGCCGCGCCCGGGTACACCGACGGCATGATGATGTAGTGCCCACCATCGGGCGCATCACCGTTGGTGCTCGCCGGGCAGAGTGCCTGCACACCGGTGTCACGGAGCAGGGTCTCCTCGGGTTGCACGTTCCCCTCCCAGTACCCGTTCACGTAGTCGCCGATGATCTCTTGGAGCGAGATCGCCTCGAACAGCACTGCGCAGTCCGGCACCGGCCACCATCCCTCGGTGACATCTGCGGAGACGCCGTCGAACGAATCGACCGCCGTCGCCGCGACAGCGTCGATCGTCGCCTGCAGTTTCTGCGCCGGTGGCTCGGTGAAGTCGCGACCGGCAGTGACCATGACCCACACGTCACCGACTTCGGCAGCGAGCCGGCACAGCGTGACGTCGTAGGAGGGATCGCAACGGGTCTCGGAGAAGTCCGCTACGAAGTCGGCCGGCACGGATGCGGCGGGAAGCACGATCACCTCCAGCTTCTCGAGCTCGTCCTCCCCCTCAGACCACCACGCGCACGTGAGCCCGCCGAGCGTGCCTGTGGCATCCGGTTCAGCGACGGGGATCCGGTCCGGGTTCCAAACGAGGAGCTGGTCTTCGAAAGGCACCCAGCCGGCGCCGAGCAGGTCGTCGAGCTGTCCGTCGGTGAGCAGCTGCGCGCAGTCACCCGCGAACGGGATCGTCGGCTCCGACACCACTTCGGGCGTCGGGGTCGGAGCCGTCGTCGAGTTCGCCGTCGCATTGCCAGTGTTCGCGGGAGCGGGCGCGGTTGTCGCCGTGCATCCCGCGAACAGCATCGCTACGGTGATCGCGCCGAGTACCGCAGCGCGTCGACAGCGATTCATCGACGGATCAGTCTTCCGAGGCGGCCAGCGTGCCGAGCGCGCGCGCGGCGACCTCGGGCGCGACATCGAGCCCGTCGACCGTGACCCAGATGAGGTTCGTCCCATCGGTGGCGGCCAGCACGTCGGTTGTCTCGTCCTCGCCCTCGACGGTGAGACGGACCGCGTCTTCGGCACCCTCGACGTCGACCGTGTCGGGCAGCAGGACCGCCGTGCGATCCCACAGCCAAGCACCACCGGGTGCGGTCGTGATCGACATGCGGAACCAGTCCGCGTTCGCGACGTCATCGGCGACGTACTCGCAGTACTGCTCCGCCCCGACGTTCTCGAGAATCGTCTGCTCGAGCGACGGAGCACCTTCCCATCGGCCGGTCCCGTAGTCGGCGAGTACCTCGCCGAGCTGCATGTCTTCAGCCAGCGCCGCACAGTCGACGATCGGCCACCACTGGTCGGTCGCCGTCGCAGGCACCGGGGGCTCGGCCGCTGCAAGGTTCTCGAGCACCGCATCGCGCACTGCGGTCATCGAAGCCGGAGCCTCGGTGGTCGCAGCGTCCGGGCCCATCGTGACGAGCACCCACGCACCCCCTGCGGTCGCGGCGAGGCGGCACGACGATCCGCCATATGCGGCCTCACACGTCGGCTCTGCGTACGAGCCGGCGACGGACGCCTCCACCAGCGACTCGGGGAAGACGAACACCTCGAGCCACTGACCCTCGTAGTCGTTGCCGACGTCTTCGCCCCACTTGCACCGCAGGCCGCCCGCGGTGCCCTCAGCGCCGGGCGACGGAAGCTGCACCGAGGCAGGCTGCGAGGCCTGCGTGTACTTCTCCCAGAGTTCGGTTCGCTCCACCATGTTCGGCGCGACGATCGTCTCACGCTGCTCCGGAGAGAGGAGTGCGTCGCAGTCGCCGTCGAACGCGACCGTCCATGCCGGTTCGGTCGCTGACGGTGTCGAACTCGGCGACGGGTCGCCCGTCGATGATCCTGTCGGATCGGCTCCGGTGGTGGTCGGTGCGCATGCCGCCAAAGCGAGCGCGGCAATGCTGATCAGAACGGTGGCCCCCCATGCGCGTGTCATGCACACATCCTCGCATCGGCGCTCGACGCGGCACGGCTCAGGAGGACAACAATCCGATCACGCCCATGCCTTCCGCGGAATATCAGCGCGACCCGATCACTCTCGGAAGCGGCCCGACACCCTCGCGGCGCTCGAAGACGAGGAGCTCACGGGCGTGAAGCGTCGTGTGCTCGGCATCGACGCCTCGGCCT